>JALOLM010000036.1 GCA_025455985.1 Candidatus Nanopelagicales bacterium
AAGGATAACGGCCCACGCATGCTGGCGAGAAGCAGGGGGCCAGCGGGTTCAATCCCGGACCGCCCCTCATCCGTTCGACCCAGGTCCGCGCACCCTAGATTGCGGTTCGGCAACGGAGGTGTTTGGTCAAGATATTCGATGTGTGAAGTTTGACCGTCTTGGTTAGTGTTGTGCCCACCTGATTCAAATCGAAAGGGATCCACATGATCGTCCGTCGTATCACCGCTGGTGCCGCTGCCGTGGCCCTGGGTGCCACCGCCTTCGCCGCCGCGCCCGCAATGGCCGCCAAGCAGAAGACGAACACCACCGTCCTCACGCTGGACTCCACGCTCGTCGGTGCGCTGACCGGCGCCGGCGTGACGCCGTCCGCCATTGGCAAGGCCAAGCTCAAGGGTGCCGCCATCACGTTCCCGGCCAAGCTCAGCGGTAAGACCATCAGCCACAAGGGTGGGCTGAAGCTGACCTCTGCTGCAGGCTTTGTGAGCATGGAGAAGATCTCCATCAACACGAAGAACGGCAAGGCGTCCGCCTTCGTGAAGGCCCCCATCGCCCAGGACGGCCTTGAGATCGCCGACATCCTGGTCTTCAAGGGTGGCAAGAACAAGATCAAGAAGAAGGGGACCTGGACCAACGCCAAGGTTTCCCTCGCGACGACCACCAGCCTTGGTGACCCCGCGCCGCTGCTGGCAAGCGCCCTGGGCCTGCCGGCGACCGCTATCCCCTCGGGCGTGACCCTTGGTAAGGCAAACGTCATCGTGAAGAAGTAGTTCACTTCGCACTAGCGAAAGGGAGTGGTCGGGACATCCCGGCCACTCCCTTTTTGCGTTGACTAGACTCATCGGGTCGGGGCGATAGCTCAATCGGTCAGAGCGCCGGACTCATAATCCGTTGGTTCCGGGTTCAAGCCCCGGTCGCCCCACTGAGGTGTCAGAAACCGCCGCGCTCGCCCAGCCACGGGTCGTAGTCGTCAGTCAGGCTCATCCATGCCTGCGCTCCCGCGGCCATCTCGTCCGCTGTGAGCAGGCTGGCATCGAAGGCCTCAACGACTCTCTGGCGAACCGCCGTGTCGGTACCGGTGAAAGCCAGATGGGTCCGAGGGTGTCGGTCTCCCCAGTCTCCGATGGCGCCGATGGACAGCTGGCCGCCAACGCCTTCCCACGCACAGGCGGTGAACGGCCGGGTGGCCAGCCAGAAATGGCCACGGTTGAAGGTGCCACCCAGTGCGAGCGCGGCCATCTGCTCCCTCAACCGTTGTGGATGGAAGGGTCGGTCGTTGGTCAGGTGCAACGACCACACGTCGCCGGCGCCTTGCCTGACCCCGGGCACGATGCACATCGGGTCGATGCGCTGCATGCCGGTCGCCACGTGATGGTCATGTGCAAGAAGGGTCCAGAGGTCGACGCTGGTGAACCCATCGACGCGGTGGGAGTCGGCGGCGCGGACATGGTCGAGCAACTCGGATCCGACGCCCGTCGCGGTGCCCCGGACGTCGAGCACAAAGTCCGCGTGACCCACCTGTGCAGCAAGGGCCTGACCGACCGCCCGAGTGTCGTCGGGCGCCAACTGCAGGCCGCGCTCGTTGAGCAGGTCGTCCCCGAGCAGATCCTCTGCAACATCCGCGCTGTCGCAGGCGGCGAGCACGGCCGCGAGCCGGAAGTCGCCCTGCCCAGCCACCACCCTCGCGGTTGCATGCGAGGGTGCTGCGATCGGGTTGGCGATGATCAGGCTGGTCGCACGCAAGCGGTTCACGGCCTCGATGCCGGCCTCGCCGATGTCCTCGTTGGTCCCGCAGGTCACGCACGTGTGGTCGAGATCGATGATCACGTCCTCGTCCACCCCGCTGGCCGTCATGGTCACTCGGCGAGCCCGGCCGGGTTCATCGGGCAGTAGGTCGTAACGCAGGCCCACGGCGTCGGGAATGTCGGTGAGCAGACACATCAGTGCCGTGTCACGCACGATCGGGTCGATGCTTGCCAGCAGTAGAGCAGGGATACGGGGCACAGCTACTACCTCTCGTTAATGAAAATGATTTTCAACAGAGGGTAGCACCCGGGTCAGGCAGGGACGGGCTCCCGCTCGCGCTCGCCGGACATCCGCCGGTACGCGACCAGTAGAACCACGGCCAGCAGTGGACCGATGATGTCGCTGGGGATCGCCCACACGTTGTTGGGCGCGGTGTTGTCGTGCACCGTGTACTGCATGATGTGCCCGATCGCGTCGCCCCAGTAGCAGATCGCAAGTACCACGACTGCGGCGGTGAGCCAACCGTCGCGCCGCCATGCGCAGCCGATTCCAAGGACCCCAATGGCGACATCGGCCCAGCCGACCTCCCACTGGAACATCGACGGTGCGTACCCGATCCCCTCGGCGATCTCGCTCGAGTTCGGTCCCAAATGCCCAAGAGCCGCCAGCAGCGCCCAGGCTCCTCCGAACACCAGAACCCACAGCAGCAGCAATTCGACAATCCGACGCGGGGTGCGGGCGTGCTCGCTGCGGTCGGCGGCGACGTGCACGCCCCAGCCCAGGAACGTCAGGACCCATGGCGTGAGGAAGAAAACCATGGGCCCGAACGTACCAGCGGCCACCCTGGCTGCGCCTGCCGTCGAGCGTCCGTTATGTGGCGATTCGGCGTCGGCCGCCGCTGGCGAACCTACGATGGAAGTGCAGGGGAGAGGGGGTCAGAAGATGTATATCCGCACAATTGTCGCCGATCTGGTTCCGGGCAAAGCTGACGATGCCGTCCGCATCTTCCGCGACGAGATCGTGCCTGTGATCCGGGAGCAGCCCGGATATATCCGCTCTGCTATCTACATCGATACGCAGGGCAAACACGCTCAGACCGTGAGTCTGTGGGAGTCCAAAGCGGCCATGGAGGCCACGTCACAGGGCAGTGCCTACCTGGCCAAAGTGGTCGGGATGCTGCGTTCCTGCCTCGTCAACCGTGACTACGGTCAGTGGTCAGTGGGGTTCGAGGACACCCCATAGGTCACGGGCAGCGTGGTCGTTGACCCCTTCTCCGAAACCTGGAGGAGGGGTCAACCACGTTCCAGCACCACTGTTCGGATAACGGACATGTTGGCCTAGTTGGAGCAAAATGTCCGCTATATCCCTTGACCGGCGATTTACCTGTCGCTAACTTCACGCGAAGCACTCAAGCGGTACCTGTCGAGCGGAAGCGGACCCCCTGTGAAGCGCATCGCGGTTCCCCTTGCTGCGATCGCAGTGCTGGTTCCCCTCGCCCCGGCGCAGTCCCTCGAACTCGATCCCGTCCGTCTTGAACTCGTCGATGTCCCCGCCACAGTCCCGGCCGGTTCGGATGCCTCGGTGGGCGCCTTCGTCCCGCGGGGTACCCGGTGCCGATTGATCCTGCGCGATGCCGGCACCGCGGTCTGGAAGGGCCCGCGCGCCAAAGCAACGTCGAGCTTCCTGCAGTTTCCCTGGACCCAGGAGGCCGGCGCCACCGGTGTGTGGCGCCTGCGCGTGGCCTGCCGGGATCTCTCGACCAGATGGGCCTCGAAGTGGGCGTCGTTCAACGTCACGAGCAGCACCGGTGGCGGCGAGCCGGTGCCGCGCCTGAGCCGGCCGGCATCGGCGTCGCTGACCTCCGTGCCGCAGTCCTATGGCTGGGCGCCCTTCGGGACGTCACTGATCAAGGGCAGTGACTGGTTCGGTGGCCGGGGTGTGGACGTGCGCAGCAACGGTGGCAACGGCTGCGCCAGCGGGTGCGCGGTGCGCGGCAGCTACGGGACCAAGTACCAGTGCGTCGAACTGGTCAACCGTTTCGTGCGCACGCAGGGGTGGGTGAGTTCCAACATCATGGGCAACGCCGGGCAGTTGCTGGACAAGGCTCCGTCCGACGCATTCGACAAGCATCGGGTCGGGGACGGCTACATCCCGGTACCCGGCGACATCATCGTGTGGACCGGTGGCAGCACCGGGTACGGTCACGTCGGCGTCGTGTCAGCGGTGGAGAACGGCCGGGTGACGTTCGTCGAGCAGAACGCCAGCAAGACCGGGACGTACAGCCTCAAGGCATCCAAGAGCGGGGTCCTGGCCGCGTACGGGAGTCTGCGTCACATCGGCTACCTGCACGCGCACGCGAACGTGTGAGGTCAGCCCTTCTTCTTCACGAAGACGCTGACGTGCTGAATTGAACGGATCGAGAACGTCTTCCCCTCGTACTTCTCGAAGCCCTGGCTGCCGATCCCCTTGGTCGGGATCTTGACCTGGATCGTCTCCTTGCCGGTGGCCGCCGTCGAACCCTTCTTGGGGCCCGAGGTGTAGCCCACTTCTGCCAAGAGCAGAGTGTCGACATCGGGGTTGTCCAGCACGGCGCCAACCTGCACGCCGCAGATCCGCCATCCGGGTTTGACCTCCCATGAGGCGTAGGGCGCGGTCGACTGCATGCTGAACTGCACCGCCGACTGCCGGTTGCCCTTGGGAAGCCGGGGCTGACCGTCCACCGGACGAGCCAAGGTCAGTTGGGACGACACCTTGGTGCAACCGTGCCACTGGTAGGTCGGGCTGGGATACCCCAAGAAGTAGCCTGCGCTGGCCGTCGGGGGCAGTTTGTCGCCCTCTGGATTGCTCTTCGCGGCCGAAGCGGCGGGCGCCACCGCCAGTGTGCACATTGCCAGGATGCTGACTGCGGTCTTGACCTTCACTGGCTCAGGCTACGTCTGTTGCGGGGGATTTCCAACAGTCGGCGCTCGCCGGAGTAATCTGCGGGCGTGACCCCTGAGGATCTGCCCGACGAGGTTTTCAGCGGGAAGGCTCATCGCCTCACGATGGGCTTGCGTCCCTTGGACATGGCCACGTGGCTGGACCCCGATCCGCTCGATCCGCAGTTGGCTCGTAAACGGGCGTTGCTGGAAAGTGATCGCGCGCAGGTGTTCGCGGCTTTGCCGGGCACTGAAGAGCAGTGCCGCGAGGTCGCCACTGCGGTGGCCGACTGGGTGGGACGCGACCTGCCGGGCGAGGACCATCCTCTGGTCGAGGCGGCGGCGATGGTTCGCGATGACATCTGCATCATGGCTCAGCGGGAAGGCCGCTGGCTGCTCGTGGCGGCGGTTGTGTGCTTCCCCTCCCGCTGGCGCCTGGCTGACAAACTCGGCCAGGACGTGATGACGATCCATGACCCGGTGCCCCGCTACCGGCAGACGCTGGAGGCGCCGACGACCAAGGCGATGGACGTGGCTGCGTTCAAGCCCAGATGGCGGGTCAACTGGACGCTGCTGGACGACCCGGAACTGTTCGCCCCCGTCGGTCCCCGCGACGCAGCGCATACCGTCGGGCCGGACTCCTACCTGCGGGTGGAGCGGCAGTGCCTGGTCCCCGTGGGTGGGAGCGTTGTGTTCACGATCCGAACCACGGTCGTGCGGGTAGGCGACCTGGGTGATGGGCGCGCAAAGGCCGTACTCACCGCAGCCGCAGCCACCCCCGACGACCTGGCGCGGTATCGCGGCTGGGGACGCTAGGCGGCGGGTTCGACACGCCATATCCGGTGGGTTTGTCGGATCGGGCGGCATGCGGTTATCCTGAGGCCCGGTTCCTGATCGTGTTTCGACGCTGGGGAAGGCGAAGCGAAACACTGAGGAGCCCTGATGGCCAGTAGCCAGACGACGGCGCGTGGCGTGGTGTTCATCCACAGTTGCCCGCGTGCCCTGCTTTCGCATGTCGAGTGGGCGGTGCAGCGGGCCGTAGAGCGGACACACCCTTACGAATGGACGGCACAGCCGATCCAGAACGGCATGTCGCGCTGCGAGATCCACTGGTTCGGCGACTCTGGCGCCGCCGCTCAGATCGCCAGTGCTCTGCGGGGCTTCCCCAATCTCCGGTTCGAGATCACCGAGGACAGTCCCTCCGGTTGCGGCGAGCGGTTCTGCTTCACGCCGACCTTGGGCATGTTCCGGGCGGTCACCGGATCCAGCGGGGACATCCTGGTCAACGAACAGCGGTTGCGGGCTCTGCTCGACGGAGGTGAGGACCTGGCATCGGGCTTGGCCGACCTGCTCGGACAAGCCTGGGACGACGAACTTGAGGCCTTCCGAATGGCCGGGGATTCGAGTGTGCGGTGGCTGACCCGGGTGGGTTGAGGCTCTTCGTGTGACGTCTTTATCACCCGTTCGGCCCAGTGGTGTGTCTTTTCGGGGGTAGCGCCAATTCGGCGAGTTCTGGTCCATCGGTTCCGCTCAGCATGATCTTTTGGGCCATTCGGGTGTAAGACAGGGCTAATGTGCGTCCGTTCACCCGATCGGGCGAATGTTCCGAGGGCTATGTCTGGCGATGGAACCAGAGACAGACTTAGGAGGTGCCCCATGCAGGCACAGGCTCACGACGCGGTGCCGAAGGGACTGCTGGCCTTGTCGCTGGCATGCGCGCTGGCACTGCCCATGGGAATGGCGGCCCCGTCGGTCTCGGCCCAGGCGCCGACCAAGCAGGTGCTGCTATCGACGGCCGGCGACATCGCGCAGGTCAGTGAGGGTGTGCAGGCGCTCGGGGGGCGCGTGGTGCGGACCTTTGAGCTGGCCAGCTCGCTGGTGGCCGAGTTGCCCGTGACCGCTCCCGCACCCGAGGGCAGTTTCGTGGTCCCCGACGTCACGATGAAGTTCAACGCGCTGCCGACCGCAGTTGCAGTGTCGGACAACGAGAACACGTTCAAGCAGACCATCGCCGCACCCGACGGCGAATCAGGTGCAGGAGTCACCGTCGCAGTGGTCGACACCGGCGTCGACCCGGATGCTGACATCGACGTCGTCGATCACGTGAACGTCTCTGGCGGGCCCAAAGGTGATGGCCTGGGACACGGAACGTTCATGGCAGGACTGGTTGCAGGTGACGACACCGACTTCGGGGGTGTCGCCAGCGGCGCACAGGTGCTCGACGTGCAGGTCGCCGACAGCGACGGAAGCACGAATCTGACCAGCGTGCTGGCCGGGCTGCAGGAAGTGGCCGACTACCGTAAGGCCGACGCTTCCCTTCAGGTCGCGATGCTCGCCCTGAGCACCGACAGCCCGCTCCCGCCGTGGCTGGACCCACTGACCCGGGCGCTGGACCGCCTGTGGTTCCGAGGGGTCACGGTTGTGGTCGCCTCGGGCAACGACGGCGCAGGGGAGTTGTCCTCACCTGCCACGGACCCGCTGCTGCTCGCCGTGGGTGCCCAGGATGAGGCTGACACTGCGGTGCGCGACGACGACACGGTGCCCGAGTTCTCCGCCTACGGCAAGGCCTTCGGCAAGAAGCGTCCTGACCTGGTCGCGCCGGGTGTCTCCCTGATCTCGACTGCGGCCAAGGGCAGCACCGCCTACATCGAGAACGAGAACTCGCACGTGGGCAAAGACTTCCTCAAAGGCACTGGTACATCGATGTCGGCCGCCGTGGCTGCGGGAGCTGTCGCCGTGCTGATGGCGCAGCGACCGGGCCTGAGCCCCGACCAGGCCAAGCGTCTGCTGATGGACACCGCGTACGACAGTCGTGAGCTTCGTACCAAGACCGGCGCCGGACGGGGCGGACTGGACCTGGCGGCTGCCTTGGCGGCGCCGGTGCCTCCGGCCACCGCACCCGACGTCCCGACCACGGACTGGGGTCCTGCTGAGGCCGACGCCGCGACGTGGGCGCAGTTCGCTCAGGCCTGGGCCGACGGCGACCTGCGGGCGCTTGCGCAAGCATGGGTGGCCCTGAGTGAGCAGAGCCGTCGGTGGGCCGCGAACGCCTGGTCGATGGCCGCATTGGCGCAGGCCCTGCAGGCCGACGAGGGCACGTTCAACAGCCGCCGCTGGGCCGGTGGTCACTGGGCCACCGACGAGTGGGCGAGCCGTCGCTGGGCCACCGACGAATGGGTGAGCCGGCGTTGGGCCGACGAGGAGTGGCTCGAGTCCGTGTGGGAGAGCCGCCGCTGGGCGAGCCGGCGTTGGGCCGCTGAGGACTGGCTGTCCTTCGCCTGGTCCTTGCGGATCTCCGAGACCGACCCCTCCGTTGTCGAACTGTGGGAAGACGGGCGATGGGACAGTCGCCGCTGGGCGAGCCGGCGTTGGGCCAACGAGGCCTGGGTCAGCCGCCGTTGGGCCGACGAAGCCTGGGAGAGCCGCCGCTGGGCCGACTACAGCTGGGACAGCCGCCGCTGGGCCAACGGTGACTGGACCAGCCGACGCTGGGCCGACTTCGCCTACGAGAGCCGGCGCTGGGCAACTGAGGCATGGAACAGCAGGCGTTGGGCGGCGCTGGGTTGGTAGCGTCCTAACAGCCCGAAGGAGGCGCGATGACGCAGGTCCGAGAGGGCCTGCGTCCCGTCAGGCCCGTATGGCTTTCGGTGAACTTCGTTGTGTGGACGGTCGTGTTGCTCGGCGCGGTCTGCCTGGCGGTACTGGCCGTGTTGCCGCAGTTGGTGGACCTGCCCGAGGAGCTGGTCGACCCCGCACCGGCTTGGTTGCTGGCGCTGTTCCTGGTTCTCGCCGCCCTGTCAGAGGTCATCTACGTACCCGTCCGGCACGCCGACTCCTGGGAGGAGCTGGCGTTCGTCGAAGTGGTGATGATCTGGGGAGTCCTGACCCTGCCACCACTCACAGTGACAGTCACCTGCCTGCTGGGGTTCGCCTTGGTAGCCGCCGTGATGCGCCGGCCGATCGTGAAATCGCTGTTCAACCTGGGTTCTTACGCGATCGCGACCACCGGCTTGATGGTCACCTACTACGCCTTGGACGCTGGCGCGGACACCTTCAGTGTGCGTTCAATGGCCGCCTTACTCGTGGCGGCGTTGGTGTTCGCCGGCCTCAACCTGCTGCTGTTGTCGGTGATCCTGTTCGCCGCCGGTGATGTGCCGCCCTCGGAGTTCTTGGCTGAGCAGTGGGGGCTCAGCGTCGGGATGGCCGTGGCCTCTGTGGGTGTGGCGACGATGGCCCTGTCGATCGTCCAGAACACCCCGGTCCTGGCACCGTTCGCAGCGCTGCCCGCTGCGGCTCTCTGGTACGCCTACCGTGCGAGTTCGTCGCACGCCGAGGCCCGTGAGCGCAGCCGCTGGCTGGTCCAGTTGGGCCAGGCGGTGGCATCTCCGGGGCTGCCCGACGAAGTGATCCCGCGTGCGGCCGAGGCCTTGCGACGGGTCTACGGCGCCGACGAGTTCGCGGTGGTGCTGGCGTCCGGGGAGCGGTTCGGGGCCGATCCGGGATGGCAAGCGCCGGTAGTGGAGCGGCGGGAGGTCGTGAGCCTGGCCCCCGACCGGCTGCCGGCTGACTGGACCGCGGGTGTGGCCGTTCGACTGGAGGAGGCATCGGGTGCCGGCGTGATGGCGATAGGCACGCAGCGTGACCCCGAATGGGCCTCGAGTCTGCTGCCGTGGGCGCGGTCATGGTCGCTGCCTGAGACCGACAAACCGGCGCTGCTGGCATTGACCGCGGCCGTCGGAAGTTCGATGCGGGCCGGCCAGACGCTGTCGGCGCTCACCGAGGAGACGGCGAAACTGCAGGCAGTCGTCGACCACGCGACGGACGGCATCTGCGTGGTCGATGCGTTCGGCCGCATCGTGCTGTGGAGCCCGGCGGCAGCGCGGATCACCGGCCATACGGTTGAGTCAGGTCAACCCCTTCCCGATGTGGTCGCGCGCATCGTCGCGGTGCCGTCAGGGGAGTTGGGCCAGGAGGTCGAGTTCACCCGTGGCGATGAGCAGACGTTGTCGTTGCACGTGATGCGCGTGGATGTGCCGGGGGCCGAAGCCGCCGGGGTGCTGACGATCCGGGACATGACCCGCGAGCGGCGTGCCGAACGGATGAAGTCGGACTTCATCGCCACGGTCTCCCACGAGTTGCGCACGCCGATCACCCCGATCCGTGGCTACGCCAGCCTGTTGCGCAGGCGTTGGGACCGCATGAGCGAGGAGAAGCGCGACTCCGTGCTGGCCACGATCGAGGAGCGGGCCAATCACCTGACCCGACTCGTCGACGATCTGCTGATCGCCGCCCGGGCCAGCACGCAGAACCAACTGACCGTCGAGGTCAATCCCATGGAACTCGTCGAGGTCGTACAAGGAGCGGCCAAAGGCTTCCCGGAGATCGAGGGCCGGCTCACGATTGCCGACAGCGAACCGATCTGGGTGTCCGCGGACGCCACGCGGGTCGCGCAGATCATCGGCAACCTGGTCGGCAACGCCTTGAAGTACACCCCGGAGGGTTCGCCCATCGAAGTCTCGTACGCCACGACCGAGGACGCCGTGGAGGTGCGGGTCACCGATCATGGCCCCGGGATCGCCGCCGATGAGCAGGAACGCGTCTTCGAACGCTTCTACCGGATCGAGGACCCCATGACGATGCGCACCGGCGGCAGCGGCCTGGGTCTGCACATCTCCAGGGAGCTCGCGCGTGCCATGGGTGGCGACGTTAGGCTGGAATCGACCCCAGGCACAGGATCCACCTTCATCCTGCGACTGGCTCCCGGAGGGAAATAGATGGCCACCATCCTGATCGTCGATGACGAGCCCAGCGTTCGCGACGTTATTCGGGACACCCTGGAGCTCGAGGATCACGTGGTGGTCGA
>JALOLM010000320.1 GCA_025455985.1 Candidatus Nanopelagicales bacterium
GGCGCCTTGGCTCCCGCCTTCCACGGGCCTGCACTCCAGGGCGCGCCGTTGTAGTTGTTATTGCTGCACTGGTCGATCGGGGTCCCGGCCCCCGGGCTGCAATCGGACAGGCTGTTGTTGCCGATGTACCAATTGCTGGGGAACGGGTCGTTGACCGTTCCCGTGATGTTCTTGGCGTTCTCCTTCTCACCGAAGTACCCGAAACCGGCGGTCACCGAGTCACCCATGAAGATGACCGACGGCTGCTCGTCGGCGGAAGCCGGGGCGGCCAGTCCTACGAACGCCAGCGCCATGGCGGCGAAGGTCGCGAGCAAGGTCAGGAAACGATGCAAGATCGGGGCCATTAGTCCTCCGCAGTGGCTAGGAGATAGGCACTGACAATAGCGGGGAGAGGTCCTTGATGGAACGACTTGCGCGAAGGTAGTCCCTACATCTGACCCGGGCGAGGACTATGTACCTATGAGTGGATTGCTGCGGCTGGGAGTTGTGGGCACGTCGAACAAGGAGAACGAGCACCGCCTGCCGATTCACCCCCAGCACTTTCACCTGATCGATCCCGATCTACGTGAGGCGATGATCCTCGAGTCCGGATACGGTCACCGCTTCCGGGTGTCGGATGAGCACCTGGCCCAACAGGTGGGGTCTCTCGCCACCCGGCAGGATATTTTCGACCGGGCCGACATCGTGCTACTGCCCAAACCCACGCTCGCTGACGCGCAGATGATGCGCGACGACCAGATCCTTTGGGGCTGGCCCCACGTGGTGCAGGACCGCGACTTGACGCAGCTGTCCATCGACAAGCGCCTGACTCTGATCGCGTGGGAACAGATGAACCACTGGACCCCGGCCGGCGACTTCATGGTGCACGTCTTCCACATGAACAATGAGATGGCCGGCTACTGCTCAGTCCTGCAGGCTTTGTCGCTGAGCGGATCGACCGGGCATTACGGGCGTCACCTGCGAGCGACCGTTCTGGGTTTCGGGAACACTGCGCGCGGAGCGATCACGGCGCTGCAGGGGATGGGCGTTCACGACATCACCGTGCTCACGATGCGCGACGTCCCCGCTGTCGCCTCGCCGATCCCCGGTCTGGTCATGGATCACATGGAACGACGGCCGGACCGTTCGGGCGAGATCATCGTGCGCATCCCCGAGGGCCATGTCCCGGTCGCCAAGTTCCTCTCAGAGTTCGATGTCGTGGTCAACTGCGTCATGCAGGACACGGACAACCCCATGATGTTCGTGACCAACGACGATCTTGCCCACTTCAGTCCGGGCCACCTGATCGTGGACGTGTCATGCGACCGGGGGATGGGTTTTGAGTTCGCCCGGCCCACAGGCTTCGACGATCCCATGTTCACCGTTGGCGGCGGGGTCTCCTACTACGCGGTGGACCACAGTCCGAGCTACCTGTGGGACAGCGCCACGTGGGGGATCAGTGAGGCCCTGATCCCGTTCCTGCGCCCTGTGATGCAGGGCCCGGACCAGTGGGAACGCGACATCAGCCTGCGCGCAGCCATCGAGATCCAGCGCGGCGTGATCCGCAATCCGAAGATTCTGTCCTTCCAGCAGCGGCACGCCGATTTCCCGCACGCCCCGATCGGCTAAGGCGCCACCGTACGCAGGGCCTCGTCCTTGGCAACGCGCCCGTCGCCGCTGGACACCCCGCGCAGTCGCCGCCATATCCACGGAGCGAAATGTGCGCGGGCCCAATCGAGGTCACCGGCCAACGACTTGGCCCGGCCTTTGGGGGAGATGGCAGGTAACGGCACCGCCCACCATCCAGGGCGCCCGCCGTCGTCCACCCCGAGCTCTGCCAGGACTGCGGCGGCGACCCGGGCGTGTCCCTGCGCGTTGAGGTGAAGCCGGTCGGCGTGCCACAGTCGACGGTCGGTGAGATGCTGGTGAAGAGCAGCACCTTTCGATCAGGGCTAGCGATGCCAGCTACCGCCGCGTCGTACCTCTTGAAGAGGTCCGGAAGGTCGGTTCCGCGACGCAATACATCGTTGCCGCCGGCGTGGAAGGTGAGCACGTCGGGCGCGAGGTCCGCAGCGATCGGCAATTGCTCGTGCACGACCTGATCGAGCAACTTGCCGCGCACCGCGAGGTTCGCGTACTCGACTGGTTGGCCGACGGCCAAGGCCTGCGCAACGCGGTCGGCCCATCCGCGGTACTCGCCATCTGGGCGCAGGTCATCGGCCAGACCCTCCGTGAACGAGTCCCCGACGCAGACCAGCCTCATGTGATCGTCACGCCGCCGTCGACCACAACGGTCTGTCCGGTCACGTACCCGGCAGCGGGGCTGGCGAGGAACACGACTGCGGCCGCAAGTTCATCGAGTTCACCCATGCGATCCATGGGTATGCGATGCCGCAGTGAATCCACGTAGCCGGGCGGGTACTCCTGGGTCATCTCGGTGGGGAAGAAGCCCGGGGCGATGGCGTTGACGCGGATGCCCTTGCGCGTTGCCCATTGCTGGGCGAGGTCGCGGGTCATGCCCAGCAGTCCGGACTTGCTCGCCGCGTAGGCAGCTTGAGGCAGCCCTGCCGTGGTGAGAGCCAGGACGCTGCTGATGTTGATGATGCTGCTGCCCGGCTCCATGACTCGTCCACAGGCTTGGGCCATCCAGTAGCAGCCGTTGAGGTTCACGTCGATCACACTGCGGAACTGCTCGGGCGTCTCGCGGGTGGCGGGTACAGCGGTCCCAACGCCGGCGTTGTTGACCAGCACGTCGACCCGGCCGAACGCGGCGATCGCCGCCTCGACCATCGCGGTGCAGTCCTTCGGCTCCGCCACGTCTGTGGCAACTGCCAGCCCGCGGCGTCCGGCCGCTTCCACCGCCGCGACGGTGTCGGCCAACCGGTCCACACGTCGTGCCCCGACGACCACATCGCTACCGGCTTCTGCGAGGGCTTTCGCGATGGCGACACCCAGCCCGGAGGAGGCTCCCGTCACCAGGGATACCCGTCCGTCCAGACGGAATCTGTCCAGAACTGTCATGGTTTCTCCTCAAGGTTGGCTGAGACCATTCGCAGGGCCAGGTCTGCGTACAGCGAGGCGATGGTCTGTGGCGGCCAGGTGGCATCGACGCCGTACCAGCGGCCGATGTCGATGCCCAGCGACAGCAGCGCCATCGTCGTCAGCTTGGCGTTGGCTGTGTCGAAGACCCCTGTGGCCATCCCGGCTTCGACCACCGACTGGACGTCGCGGCGGATCGCCCTGCGCAGGGCTGCGATTTCCTTGCGGTGTGGCGGGTTCAGCGACACCAGTTCGTAGTTGACTACTCGGGCGAGCGTGTGTTGCTCTGCGTGGAAGGTCGTGAACGCCGCCATCACCGCGCGCAGCTGTCCAGCCGGATCGTCTGCGTTGGCGATGGCCTCGCGCACGATTTCGCGGGTGCGGGTGTGACCCTCCAGCGAGATCAGGTACAGCAGTTCTTCCTTGGACTCGTGGTGCACGTACACAGCAGCTGGGCTCATGCCCGCGGCCGCCGCGATGTCCCGGGTCGTGGTGGCGTGGAAACCCCGCTCGGCGAACGCCGTCCCAGCGGCGGCCAGCAGCCTCTCGCGGGTGCCGGCGGATCTGCCGCCAGTCGCGCCGCCGTTGGCCACCGGTCCTCCTGATTGTGTGGTTTGTGCACCGAACAACTACCGCGGACATTAACATGCTGAGTAAGCGCTTGCTTAGTTGTTTGAAGAGTCACGAGGAGCAGACATGACCCGCACCGCAATCGTCACCGGAGGAGCTCGTGGGATCGGCGCCGCCGTATCCCGGCAACTGGCACAGGACGGGATGGCTGTGGCCGTGCTGGACCTTGACGCCGCAGCGTGTGAGCCCGTGGTCGAGCAGATCACGGCGGCTGGTGGCAACGCCCTGGCAGTCGGTGCGAACGTCGCCGATGAGACCGAGGTGGGAGCTGCGGTTGACCGGATCGCCGCAGACCTGGGCGCGCCCACCGTGTTGATCAACAATGCCGGGATCATCCGGGACAACATGCTGCACAAGATGTCCGTGGATGACTGGGACGCGGTCATGGCAGTGCACCTGCGCGGCGCCTTCCTGATGAGCCGCGCGGTGCAGCCGTATCAGCGGGACGCGCAGTGGGGGCGGATCGTCAACCTCTCGAGCACCTCCGCGCTGGGCAACCGCGGGCAGGCGAACTACTCGGCGGCCAAGGCTGGCATGCAGGGACTCACGAAGACGCTGGCCATCGAGCTGGGCCGTTTCAACGTGACCGCCAACTCCATCGCTCCCGGCTTCATCCAGACCGACATGACCGCTGCCACCGCGCAGCGCATCGGGATGGAGTTCGACCAGTTCATCGAGCTCGCCGCATCGCAGATCCCCGTCGGCCGGGTCGGTCAGCCCGAGGACATCGCCAACACCGTGTCGTTCCTGGTCAGCGAGGGTGCCGGCTTCGTCTCCGGACAAGTCATTTACGTCGCCGGTGGACCCAAGGACTGACGCCGTGAAGCGCACCATCTACACCGAGGACCATGAGGCGTTCCGAGCCTCTGCCCGGACGTGGCTCGAGCGGGAGGTGAGCCCGCGCCTCGAGGAGTTCATCGAGGCGAAAGCGATTCCCCGCGACGTCTGGATCAGCGCGGGGAAGATGGGCTTCCTCGGTCTGGAGATCCCCGAGCAGTACGGCGGATCAGAGGCCGGTGACTACCGTTTCAATGCAGTCCTCAGCGAGGAGTTGTCCCGGGTCTCGGCGGCGCTCTCGTCCTGCCTGGGCATCCACGCCGACATCGTCGCGCCGTATCTCGCGGACCTCTGCACCGACGAGCAGAAGGAGCGCTGGTTGCCGCGGTTCTGCTCCGGCGAACTGGTGACGGCGATCGGCATGACTGAGCCCAGCGGTGGGTCGGACCTGGCGGCGCTGCTGACCACTGCCGTGCAGGACGGCGACACGTGGGTGCTCAACGGCTCGAAGACCTTCATCACCAATGGCTACTCGGCCGACCTCGTGGTTGTGGCCGCGCGGACCACGCCGGGATCGGGCGCCAAAGGCATCACGCTGTTCGGCGTCGAGTCCGGGATGGAGGGGTTCACCCGTGGGCGCAAGCTGGACAAGGTCGGGCAGACCGAGAGCGA
>JALOLM010000321.1 GCA_025455985.1 Candidatus Nanopelagicales bacterium
GCCCGCCGGTCGGCGAGCAAGTGCTCCAAGAGGCCCTTACCCTCCAGTCCCGAGCGGACGAGGTCACGCAACTGTTCACGGGTCAACAGCAGCAGACCCAGGGGGGCCTCCATAAGTACCACTGGTCGGCCCTCGTGTAGGCCTGCTCGCTCCCATAGTTCCGCCGGAAGGACCAGGCGGCCTCGGTCGCCCATTGTCGCCGAGTACGTTCCACTCACGCCGTCAACGTACCGGCTACCGTGGACGGTGTGGCGACCACCGGTGCGCTCGTTCCCCTCAGCCCGGGGGACCTCGACACGCTGACCGTCGATGTGGGTCCGGCGCCGGCCAATCTCGCGGTGGTGCTCGAACTGCCCGACGTCACCGCAGACCAGGCGCCCGCCATTGCAGCGGTTCTGGGCGATCGGATCCGGGCAGTGCCGTCGTTGTGGCGCGCGATTCACCGGGACGGCCACCACCTTTTCTGGGTCGAGCACGACGCGCAGCCCGATCAGCACCTCCGGATTGTCGACATTCAAGGCGACGCTCTGCTTCATGCCGGGCACCTGCTGACTCAGTCGCTGGACCTGGCCGAGCCTCCGTGGCACATGACCCTGCTGGTCGGCGATCGCGGCGTCTCGATCGTCTTCGTCGCCCATCACGTCCTCACCGATGGGCTGCATGGGCTGGCGATGCTGGCGTCCCTGGCCGACGCCCCGAATGAGCAGCGCTCGCAGCCATCGTCCATGGGTCCTCCGCCCTCGGCGTCTTCCCGGAGTCGACCCTTGCCTCGGCGACGGCATTTACCGCGCTTGGCGCCACGGACGTCGCTGAACCGGCCGACCGGCCCTGATCGTGTGATCTCAACCCACGACATCGCACTCGATGCCCTCAGCAGCGCAGCACACGAGGGGGAAGCAACCATCAATGACTTGCTACTCGTGGCCATCAGTGAGGCGGTGGCCGGAGAGTTGCGCCGGCGGGGCGAGTACCCGCCCGAGTTGCGGGTCTGGGTTCCGGTGGCGACCGGTGCGGGAGCCGCTCTAACCGAAGCTGGCAACGCGGTGGGCGTGATGCTCGTACCGGTCGATCTCTTGACTTCGGGCGCGGAGCGGCTCGCTGCGGTGTCTGCCTACACGAAGCAACGCAAGCCCGGTGCGCGCCAACCTCAGAATCTTCGGATCGCCCATGCAATCAGCCAGGCCACCGGTCGGCTGGGAATTGCCCGGATGATCAACCAGCACCAGCGAATCGGTAACACCTCGCTGTCCACAATGCGGGGGCCCACGACTACCTTGCGGTTGGCAGGTCATCCCATCCGACGAATCGTCCCGGCTGCCTCCCGTGCAGCCAACATAGGCGTCAACTTCATAGCGTTGTCCTACGCCGGCACGATGACGATCAGCGTCGTCCACGACCCTGCGCAGCTGCCGGATCCAGAACCTTTGCTGGCCGACCTTGCGGCCGCTCTGGTGCGACGGATGTCCTGAGCGCGGGCGCTGATCCGCCGGAAACACCTGTGCACAGACGCTTGACAAAGTATCGAACATGTGTTCGAATAGAGACATGGAGATCTCAGTCAGCGACCCGTTCCCGTCCGTAAGGGCGGCGCTGGCTGACGCGCGGGCCATGGATGACCAGGACCTCTGCGATGCGATTCAAGAGGCTGAAAAGGCTCTGCGACGGGTGCAGGCGCAGGCCGCTGTTCTGGCTACGCAGATGAGTGCCCGGATTTCCGCCTTGGGGTATCCGATCTCTGGGGCGGCTGAGGAACTCGCGACCATGCTCGCCATCTCGCCGCGCAGCGCCGATCACAAGTTGGGTACCGCTGAGTCCCTGTGTGATCGGGAAGTGGTGTGGGGTGCGCTGTTCGACGGGCGCATCGATCTGCCGAAGGCGACCACGATCCTCGACATCCTGGCCGATGTCCCCGATCCTCGCAGGCTTGAGTTGGAACTGATCGCGATCGGTTTCGCCGAAGGTCACACGGGTCACCAGTTGCGCAAGAAGTTGCTTGCATTGACGGTCGAGAAGGATCCGGAGGAGACCCTGCGCAAGGAGGCCATCGACCGGCGCGGGGTGTGGGTCCGTCCGGCCGCTCACGGCATGGCGGACATCAGCGGGCGGCTGTCGCTGGAGCATGCCGAAGTGTTCATGAAGGCGTTGGAGGACTTGGCCGAATCCAGTGACTGCGCCGACCCCTACGACCAGGGCGACGCCCGGACCGCCGAGCAGCGCCGGGCGGACGCACTGGTGGGATTCCTCGCTGAGCACGTATCCGTGTCGGTGTGCGTGGACCTTGTGATCAGCGCCGACCAGCTCATCGGCGACAACGACTGGACTCCGGAGTCGAAGCGGCTGGGGCCGATTGCCAGTGAGGTTGCCCGTGACCTGTGCATGTCGCCGGACGCGCGGTGGCGGCGGTTGGTGACGGACCCGGTGAGCGGGGAACTGAAGGCAATGGGGACCTTCAAGTACCGCATCCCCACTGCGCTTCGAGAGGCGATCAAAGCCCGCGACGTCACCTGCCGGTTCCCCGGGTGTCACGCCCGGGCGGAGTTCTTCGATTGCGACCACATCGTGCCTCACCCCGCTGGCGCGACCTGCGCGAACAACCTCGAGGGGATGTGCCGGCGTCATCACCGGACGAAGACGTTCTCGGCATGGCGGGTCGAACGTGATCCCGACTCGACCACCCATGACCTGATCTGGACCAGCCCATTGGGCCGGAGGTATCTCAGCAGGAGTCATCGGTACAAGCAGGACGAGTAGGGAGCCGGTGTACCATGATCATTTTGAGACGGAGGCCTCATGACTGGTTTCGTGAGGCGTCATTACACCCTCCTTCTGGTAGCGCTGGTTGGCGCTCTCGCGATCTCGCTGCTTGGTGCCCAAGAGGCGACTGCGCGTGCCGGATCTGCGAGTGCACTCTCCGCTTCTAGCTGCAGGACCATCGCCTGTTGGCGCGCCTCGAACCCACAAACCGCAAAGCTGCGCACGGGCGCTGACGTAAATCGCGAGGTAGCGCCTGGGTCGGCCTTACGCGTCCGCGTGACGCCGACCGTCAGTGGCCGTCTGCTGGCGGCTGGGGAAACGCAGGCCATCGCGACCCGGCCGATCAAGGGTATGAGGCCGATCCCCGGACTTCCTGCACGGGGCGCGAAGGGGTTGGTGATCGTCCCCACCGATCAGGCGGCTACGTTGTCGCTGAAGTTCGCGCTCGGGCGTCATCTGCGGCATGCAACCGTGCTGGCGGCCAAGGCCGACGGAACTGACCTGCACAGGCTTCCGGTGTGGGCTGGCAAGGTCGACATCCCAGTCACGGAACCGTTGGCGATCCTGGTGATCCCCAGGTCCGACGGGTCGCGCTGGGTACGGGCCGGTCCGCGGACCCACATGCCCGCCTCGCCGTTGTCAAAACTCGAGCATGCCCTTGCGTACGTCAG
>JALOLM010000322.1 GCA_025455985.1 Candidatus Nanopelagicales bacterium
GAGGTTCTTGGAGACCTTCTTCGGCAAGGTGAGTTGGACATCGCGGGTTCCCTTGCGCGCCTTGAATGAGGCGCTGTCGCGAAGCAGGAGCGACGACTTCGGCAGCAGGGCAACGGCGGTCGGGCGCTTGAGCCCGGAGGCGCTCTTCTTGGCCACCGCGACCCGGAACTTGATCTTGTCCGTCTTGCGGGGTCCCTTCATCACCAGTGGTTCGAGGTAGACCGTGGCCTTCAGTGCGATCCTGCCGTTCTTCAGGCGCTTGAGGTATGGCGGCTGCACCCACTGCGCAGCGTTACCGGCTCTGGAGATGTCGTTACGTTGGGCCGGGCTGGATGCGGCCAAGTCACTGTCCGCCGGGGTTGCGGCTGCGGCGGCCGTGAGGGTCCCCATGAGCAGGCCGAGACTGACTGTGGCGACGACTGCGGTTCTCACGAGCACGGCGACTCCTGGTTGATCAAGAAGTGAGGCATCACTCTACAACCTGACGTCAGGCATTCCGGTCTGGTTCCAGCGCCTGCCAGAATCGAGGTGTGTCGAAATCCCCGTGGTGGGCGTCCACCAGCATCTACCAGGTCTATCCGCGGTCGTACGCGGACTCCAACGCCGACGGGATCGGGGATCTCCCAGGAATCATCAGCAAGCTCGACTACATCCGCGACCTCGGTGTCGAGACGGTGTGGGTCTCGCCGTTCTTCGCCAGTCCGCAATTGGACTTTGGCTACGACGTCACCGACTACGAAGACGTGGCGCCGGAGTACGGGACCCTCGCGGACGCCCAGCGCCTGATCGACGAGTGCCACTCCCGTGGGATGCGTGTGATGTTCGACCTGGTGCTCAACCACACCTCCGACCAGCACCCCTGGTTCCAGCGCTCGCGCTCGTCACGAAGCAACCCCAAGGCCGACTGGTACATCTGGGCCGACGGCCGCGGCAAGCATGGCCGCAAGCCGCCGAACAACTGGAAGTCGGCGATGGAGTTCACCTCGGCTTGGCAATATTCGCCCGTCCGCAAGCAGTGGTACATGTGCTCGTTCCTGCCGTTCCAGCCGGACCTGAACTGGCGCAACCCCGAGGTCAAAGAGGCGATGTTCAACTCGGTGCGCTTCTGGCTGGACAAGGGCGTCGACGGCTTCCGCCTGGACATCTTCGGCCAGATCATGAAGGACCCGGGATTGGCCAACAACCCGGTCCGCCCGCACTTCTACAACGGCTTCCCTCGGCTCACCGACCGGGTGCACACCGAGAACACCCCGGACAACGTCACGTTGGCCAAGGAGTTGCGGGCCGTGGTCGAGGAGTACCCGGGTGACCGCGTGCTGCTCGGTGAGGTGTTCGGGGGCCCGCAGGTGCTCCGGTCGTTCCTCGGTGACGGGGACGGTCTGCAACTGGTGTTCCTCTTCGACTTCCTCACCTATCGCTACGACGCCGACTGGTTCCGCTCGACGATCAGCGAGTTCGAACGCAACTTCCCCGCACCGCAACAACCCACGTATGTCCTGGAGAACCATGACCGCTCGCGGACCATCGACCGGGTCGGCAAGGATCCGGCGAAAGCGAAGGTGCTGGCTGTCATCCTGCTCACCGTCCGGGGCGTTCCCACGGTCTACATGGGCCAGGAACTGGGCATGAGCAACACCGCGCTTCGGTTCAAGGACGCGCTCGACCCTGTGGCCGCCACCGTCTACCGACGCGTGCCGCAGGCGGTGGCCGACCGGATGTCCGAGCGGCTCAACCGCGATGAGATGCGCACGCCGATGCAGTGGGACGCCAGCGCACACGCCGGGTTCTGTCCCGATGGTGTGCAGCCCTGGCTGCCGGTCAACCCGGACTACCAGCGCGGGGTGAACGTGGCCGCGGAGCACGCCGACCCCGACTCCATGCTCAACCTCTACCGCCGGTTGTTCGCCCTGCGCCGTGAGCACGAGTCGTTGCGCTCGGGCTCGCTGGCGATGCTGGAAGCGCTGCCGGAGGGCGTCCTGGGCTACCGGCGCAACGACATCTTCATCCTGGCCAATCTCGGCGAGCAGCCTGCGACGGTGCGCTACACCGGTGAGGTGTTGGCACAGACCGGCCGCGTTGTCCTGGCCAACGGACGTACCACGTTGTTCCCCGACTCGTCGGTGATCCTGCGAACCGTGGTTCCCAAGATGGGCTGAATGCACCCGCGGATCGACCTAGTGTTGGGCTGTGGATCGCCTGACCGTTCTGGATGACACCTTCATCGTGCTTGAGCGCGACAACCTGCCGATGCACATCGGCTCGCTCATGATCTTCGACGGTCCGCCACCGCAATACCCGGACCTGCTGGCCCACGTCGCCGGCCGGCTGGACAAGCTCCCGCGCTACCGGCAGGTGATCCGCGAGGTCCCCTTCAACCTGGGCCGGCCGACCTGGCAGGACGACGAGCACTTCAATCTCGAGTACCACATCCGGCATACCGCCGTGCCCCACCCGGGCGACCGCGAGCACCTACGCGCGCTGGCTGGGCGCCAACTCAGCCACCGCCTGGATCTGCACCGCCCGCTCTGGGAGATGTGGATGATCGAGGGCCTCGAGGACGACAAGTGGGCGATCCTGAACAAGGTCCACCACGCAATGGTCGACGGACTGTCCGGTGCGGACATCATGGAAGTCCTGCTCGACGAGTCTGAACACGTGGGACCGCCGCAGCCGTCGCAGTGGCAGCCTCAACCGCATCCGTCCACCGCCACCGTCGTGTCCGAAGCGCTGGTCGATGCGGTGCGTAATCCGGTGGGCCGGCTCGGGCATTTGATGGCCGATCTCGGGTCTCCCAAGGACGCCGTCAACAAGGTCGCATCCGCCTTGGCGGGCACCCTCCGGATCGGCGAGACCCTCGCGCACACCGAGGACCACCTGCTGGGTCAGCCCGGCCCGCACCGGCGGTGGGCTTGGGCCAATGGTGACTTGCACGAGGTGAAGCGGATCAAGACCGAACTCGGCGGCACGGTCAACGATGTGATCCTGACGGCCATCACCAACGGCTTCCGCGAGTTCCTGCTCGGCCGCGGCGCGCAACTGTCCGAAGCTTCCTTCGTTCGCACGATGGTGCCGGTGTCCACCCGGCCCAAGGAGCAGGCCAAAGGCGGCAACGAGGTGGCGGTCATGTTCGCGGACATGCCTGTCGGTCTGGCCGACCCGGTGCAACGTTTCGAGAGCATCAAGGCCCAGATGTCCCACGCGAAGTCCAGCGGGACTGTGGAAGGCACCGATGCCTTGCTGGACAACGCGGTGTTCCTGCCGCCGATGCTGTACGCGGCGGCCGGACGCCTCGCCGCGCGGACCCCGCAGCCTGCCGTTTCCACGATCACCACCAACGTCCCCGGCCCGCAGCGCCAGATGTTCATGCTGGGCCGGCCGATGGAGAAGATGCTGGGCTACGTGCCGTTGGGGATGAACCAGTTGTGCTGGGCTACGTGCCGTTGGGGATGAACCAGTTGGTCACCGTGGCGATCGTGTCCTACAACGGGCAGATCTGCTGCAGCCTGACGGCCGACTACGACCAGGTCCCCGACGTCGAGGTGCTCGCCGCGGGCATCGAGACCGGATTGGGGCAGCTCAGCGGCTTGGCCGGCTGAGACCCGGTCGCGTCACCGAGTCGATCGGGCCCCCTGGACTGGGGCGATCGGTGGATGTTCGCGTGAGCGACCTCGCCCTACACTTGCGCCCGTGAACGGTCACGGGGTTATCCGAGTCATGCTGGGTTCAGGGTTGGCAGCGGGGCTGCTGATGGGCACGGTGGGAGGTGCGGTCGCGGTCCCGGTGCCGGACGCAGTGACCGTCGATCGGCCGATGCCGAAGGAGAGGCCGGGCCCCGGTGAGCGAGTCGATCCGCGTTGTAACGCCGCGCAGAATCAGGTCACCGTTGCCGAGAACAACGTCATGCGGGCGCGGCAGGCGGTGAAGGCTGCGCCCAAGAAGAAGAAGAAGGCGCGCAAGGCCGTACTGCGACGCGCGAAGCAGGCGCAGGCCATTGCCGAAGCGCGTGTCGAACGGTACTGCTGAGCGACTCCTCGGTGCGCGCAGTTCCGGCGCCGTGCGGTAGACCTGTGGTGTGCCTGAGATGGAGGTGCCCGGTCCACGCTCGACCAGTGAGCGCCGGGCAGGCGATCCGATCCCGGTGGCCCGCGTTCTGCCGGGTCCAGTGCACTTCGTCATGGCCGGCGGTGGCGCGCATGGGGCGGTGCAGTGGGGCACTCTGCAAGCCCTGAGGCAGACCGACATCGTGCCGGACTCGATCATCGGCACGTCCGCAGGCGCCTTGAACGGGGCGATCATCGCCGAGGATCTGGCCTCTGGAGTCAACCGGATGAGCTACGTCTGGGGCCAGATCAACATGAGCTACTTGGTGGGGGACAAGTGGTTGGCGCGAGGGCTCAAGCAGGTGCGCTCCCCGAGCCTGATCTCCAACGTCCCGCAGGCGGCAACGCTGGAGTCCATCCTGCGCACCGAACTCATCGAGGACCTGGAGTTGCCTTTCGCCGCGGTTGCCACCGACCTGGCCAGCGGCCGGCCACACATATTCGACTCCGGACCGCTGATACCGGCGCTGCTGGCCTCATCGGCGATCCCCGGCGTGCTGCCACCGGTGTACTTCGATGACCGCCCGTTCGTCGACGGTCTGGCCTGCGCCAACCTCCCGGCCGTGCCCGCTCTGGAGCGCGGTGCGGGCAGCATCATCGTGCTCGACACAGGAACTCGGGCGGGCGGTGAAATCGGGCTGACGCCCACCAAGGTGCTTGGCCGGGTGGCGGCGATCATGGCTGCGAGTCAACGCCGGCGCCAACTTCGCCAGGCCGCAGTACAAGTACCCGTCGTGCTCCTGCCCACCCCCAGCAATCTCGGGGGGTCCATGGAGTTCCGCGACACGATGCGGGTGGCGGCCGACAGTTACACCTTGGCCCGGGCATTCCTGGCCGATCTTGCGTTGCGGGGCCGCCGCCGGTTGCGCCCTGGGCTGTACGCCCGACCCGACGACCATGCACTCAGCGATGATCTGCAACCGCTTCTGAAGGTGGTGCCGGTATGAGGCGACCGGTCGGGTTGGTGATGACGTTCGGACTCGCCCGCACGCCCGCGCAGGCGGGGATGCTGGAGGTCCTCGCAGAACAGGGAATCGACGCCCAGCACGTGTCCGGGACTTCGCTGGGTGCGATCAACGCCGCCGCCCACGCTGCGGGCAGGTCAACGACGGAGATCCGCGGTTTCTGGCTGTGGATGCACGACGAGATCCTCAGCAGTCCGTACAAAGCGATCGCGCGCAGCGTGGGCAGCAAGCAGTCCGCCAAACAGGTGGCACTTGTCCGGACCCGGTTGGAGGCTCTGCTGCCCGGCACCTTCGAGGAACTGGAACTGCCGCTGAGCCTGGTGGCGACCGACCTGCAGGGAGGCAACGCGACTGTCTTCGAGTCCGGGGACCTCCTGGCGGCGGTCATGGCTTCTTGCGCACTGCCGGGGCTTTTCCCTCCCGTCGAGATCGCCGGGCGTTACTACATCGACGGCGGACTGGTGGCTGGGATGCCTTTGCTGGCCTTTGCCGATCGGGTGGGCACGGCGATCGTGCTGGATGTCGGGCATTCAGCCACAACCGCGAAGATCGCCTCGGAGTACAGGTGGTGGGAAGTCGGCTCGTTGGCCTACGCCCACCAGATCCGAGAGCAGGCAGTCAATGCGCTGCACCTCGTCGCACGCCGCAAGCCGGTGGTGATG
>JALOLM010000323.1 GCA_025455985.1 Candidatus Nanopelagicales bacterium
CCGAGCCGGGTCTGCAGGTCGGTGATGTTCCCGCCGTACGAAGCCACAGCCCCCGTGATCGCGGCGACGATGCCCACCCGATCAGCCCCGTGCACGCTGATCACGAAAGGCCGCGACGCGCTGGGCTCCTGCTGCTCGTCAGATACCGGCAGCACACTGACCACCAGGTCCTCCGCGGTCAGGAAAGCCAGGTCGTCCGCCACATCATCGGTGGAGGCCTCGGTGCCGACGATCAGAGTCCATGCGAAGTGACCACGCAACAGCGTCATCGAGGAGTCCTCAACGTTCGCCTCCCGCAGCGCCAAGGCCGCAGTGACGTCGGCGATGATGCCTGGCCGGTCGTGTCCGAGCACTGTGATCGCCATAAGAGCCATGGCACAAGACAGTACCCGCCGGCCCGCCTCGGACCGCGCAGGCGGTTCGCGAGGTGCGAACTGGCTCCCAAACCAGTGATCAGCCGCGGTGAGCCAGACCCAAGGCGATTCCGTCGAGGATGTCGTGTTCGCTCACGATCACCTCGCCAAAGCCTCCGATCGCCATGATCCGGTCCAGGACCAGCGCTCCCCCGGCGATCACATCGACCCGACCGGGGTGCATCACCGGTTCTGCGGCGCGCTGCGCCCTCGTTGCGCACAGCATCTGTCCGGTCACCCGATGCACCTCTGCGGCGGAGATCCGGCTGCCGTGGATCGCGGCCGAGTCGTACGCCGGCAGCCCCAAGGACAATGCCGCAACCGTCGTCACCGATCCTGCCAGGCCGATCAACTGGTCGGCCTGGCCGAAGTTGGTCTTTCGAAGCGCTTCGTCCACGGCCTCGTCGATGTCCGCCAGGGCCGCGCGGTGCTGGGCCTCGGTCGGCGGATCGTCGTGCAGGTGACGTTCGGTCATCCGAACACAGCCGATGTTCACGCTCGTGGCCGCCAGCACATCGCGATCACCCACGATGAACTCCGTGGAACCCCCGCCGATGTCCACGACCGCGGACAGGCCGTCGACCTCCACCACGGAGCGCGCCCCGAGGAAACTGAGGTGGGCCTCCTCCGCCCCGGTGATGACTTCCGGTTCGACGCCGAGTCGCTCGCGCACACCGGCCACGAACTCCGCCGCGTTGCTCGCATCACGCGACGCCGATGTGGCCACCATGCGTACCGCCTCGGCCCCGGCGCTGGCGATCTGGGCCGCGTAGTCCTCCACCGCCGCCCAGGTGCGCTGTATCGCCTCAGGCGCCAGTCGGCCGCTGACGTCCACGCCCTGGCCCAAACGCACGACCTGCATGGTGCGGGTGACGTCCACCAGCCCGGAACTGCCCACATCGGCGATCAGCAGCCGGATGGAGTTGGTCCCACAGTCGATCGCGGCGACCCTCATGGCAGCTCCACACATGCCGCACGACGGTCCAGCACACCGCGTTCACGCAGCACCTGCAGCGCCTCATCCCCGAACGGGTTCACCCCTGGTCCCTGCGCCAGGGCCTGGCCCACCAATACGTGCAGGCATTTGACCCGGTCCGGCATGCCGCCAGCGGAGATTCCTTCGATCTGCGCGACCTCACCGTATTCACCGCGAGCGGCCAGGTAGCGCTCATGTGCCCGTCGATACGCGGCAGCCGTTTCGGGCTCGGACGCCAACCGGCTCTGCATAACAGCCATCATCCCTTCGGATTCCAGAGTCGAGATAGCGGCGTTGAGACGCGGACAGGTCACGTAGAAGAAGGTGGGGAACGGGGTGCCGTCCGGCAACCGGGGCGCGGTGCTCACCACTTGTGGCAGACCGCACCCGCACCGCGAAGCGACCGCGACCACACTGCGGGCCGGACGCCCGAGTTGACGACTCACCGCCTGCACATCGGCGGGTACCACCGCCTCAGCGGGGGGCATCAGGCCGGACTGCCACAACGGATTCGTCAGGTTGCTCCTGGGCATCCTGCACAGATCGAAGCGCCCGCTCGTACCAGGCGGAGTTGTCCTCGACGTTCTGCTGAAGCGGCTCGGGGTCGGCCTGTGGCTGCGGAGGGTCGGTGACGACGTAGCCAGTCTCCCCGGGGTACTGCAGGTGGAACCTCTCGCGCGCCTGGGACATCGCGTAGTTGTCGTCGGCCCACGCGTCAGCTTCTTTCTGCAACTGCTCCACCCGCTCGCGCGCCGCCGCCGTACTGGCTTCAAGGTCGGAGATGAGCGAACGCTGGTTGAGGAACTCCCGCAGTGGCAACGCCAAGGTCAGCAACAGCGCCGCGGCGATGATCACAACCACGGTCAGGCGACCTGTGGTCAAGCCGGGGCGCTGGGCGGCCCTGATCGTGCTTGTGCGTTCCACGGTTCTAGCCTCACCCACCCCAGTTGTTCCTGTGCGTATTGACAAGGCTACCCGCGTGTCCGCGGCGCTACTGAGTCGCTGCGTATGCCACCAGGCCGTCCCGGACGTACGAGGCTGCTTCCACACCGCCGTATGCCGCGGCGAATCTCTCGTCTGCCACATACATCTCCGCCAGACCCTTCAGCGCCTCGGGGCTTGGCGCCGTGCCGCCCCAGCCCTGCTCGATCCACCGCGCGTGCCGGGCTGCGATGACGGCCACCTCCTGGCTGTCCGCCGCGAGGCCCGCCGCCCGGGCCTGTGCCCACGCCGCAGCGATCGCCTCCGACTCCGCCAGGAACTCCTGCTGACCGGATTCACCGAGCCCTCGCCACCAGCTGTCACTGTCCGCGTAGGCCTGCTGGCCCCATCGCTGTTCGACTTCCTCCCGGTATTGCGTGTGGTCGAAACCATCGAACATCTCATCAGCCATGATCTTCTCCGTCTTCTCCAAGGCGCTGATCGTGCGCACCACACTGGCCATCTGCCGGTCGAGTTGAACCTTCTGCGCTCGCAGCGATTCCAGGTGTTCGCGCAACGCCACGACATCGTCGGTCTGTCCGGCGAGGACGCCAGCGATCTGCGGCAGACCCATCCCGGTCTGGCGCAGCAACAGGATGCGCTGAAGCCGCACCAGGTCCTCGCGCCCATAGGTCCGGTACCCGTTGCGTCCGCGACCGGCGGGCAGCAGCCCGATCTGGTCGTAGTGCCGCAAGGTGCGGCTGCTGATGCCCGAGGCCGACGCCACTTGCTGAATGCTCAACTCCACATGTCAGACGCTAGGCCTTGACGCAGCGTCAAGGTCAAGCGTTGTTTCGGATGTGAGCGCGGCGTTGCACACTCTGCGCACCCTCATTCCAACCTTGACTCCCCGCGGGCGCACGAAAGTGGCACGGAACGAAACCCAATTCAGGAAGTTGCCATCTTTGGGTGGTTCGGGATGGGGCTATGCCCTGAAATGTCTGCTTTACTACCGCAGAAAGGTGGCATCCGACCCATGGCCATGCCACTTTCCTGCGGTCGTCTCGAACTGACGGTGAGTCAAGCCTGGCAGGAGGTTGTCCTGTCC
>JALOLM010000324.1 GCA_025455985.1 Candidatus Nanopelagicales bacterium
CTGCTGAGCGGTGGCACGCAGGGCATCCTCGACCACGATGAGCTTCAATCGTTGACCAGCGTCGCCGGACCGATCCCGTCCCATGATCAGCCCGAGTGGGCCAGCGCCGTCTTCGCGCCCATGTCGATGCCTGGTCAAGCCGCCGGCGTCATCATCTATTGGCGGTCTGCGCAACGACCACCTTTCAGCACTCAAGAGGCTGACGTTCTGCTCACACTGACGAATCGGTGCACCCCCCTGATTGTGGCGACGGCACTGGCCGACCACCAATTGTTCGACCGCGACCTGGCCGACAGTCTTCCCGAGGCGATCATCGCCGTCGATCCGGATTTCCGCGTGCTGCGCTGGAACCCGGCGGCCGAAAGGCTCTACGGCATCTCGGCCGAGGATGCGATCGGAAACCCCCTGGCCACCCTGTATTTCACGCACTACGACGACCCGGAGATGCACACCGACCGGGCCTGGGAGGAACTCGTCCGCACCGATCACTGGGAGGGGTACGTCACCCAGAAGTCGAAGGCGGGCCGGACCGTCTCAGTGTTCGCATCGGTGACCACAGTCAGGGACGACCTAGGACGCATCGTCGGTGCCGTTGCCGTCAACCGTGACAACAGCGATATCGTCTCGGCACGCAGCAAGGTGAATCTGGCCGAGTCGATGCTGTACGACGTGTTGGACGCTGCAGGTTCGATGACTGTGGTCCTGGACGGCAACGGAATCATCGTCGCCGCCAACCGTGAATGGCTTGATGTGGCCCTGGCGACCGGCGCGCCCATGGCAGTGGTGAGCGTGGGTGCGGACTACCTGAGTCCCGTGCGGGCGGCTGTGGCCGCAGGTGACGTCACCGCCGGGCCGGCTCTGGAGTTGCTGGAGTCGGTGCTGAGCGGCTCACGCAACACCGGCAGCGCCGAGTACCGCTGCGACCGCCCGGATGGGCCCCACTGGTACACGATGGACGTCAGCCGGGTGGGTCCCGACCGCGCCATTGTCGTCGCACACCGCGAAGTGACGGATCGTCATCGACTTGAGGTGGAACTGGCTCACGGCAGGACCCACGATCTCCTGACCGACTTGGGTAACCGGCTGTGGCTGGAGGAGCGGGTGTCGCGTTCGATGGCCGAACCGTCCCAGGAGGGCCGGGAGTTCGGGCTGATCGTGTGCGATGTCGACGGATTCTCTGCCATCAATGAGGCACTCGGGTACCCCTCGGGTGACAAGGTGCTGCGCGTGGTCGCGGATCGTCTGCGCACCCTGTGCCCACCCACGTTGGGGATCGTCCGGCTCGGGGGCGACCAGTTCGCGGTGTTCGCTGACAGCATGTGGGGGGCGGTGCCACTGGTCGACGTGGCCGAGCGACTGCGAGCCGGCGTCGCCGAGCCGATCGACATCGACGGCCGCCAGGTGGTGATCTCCTTCAGCGCAGGGGTCGCCGCGGCCATGCCCAAGAACGGCGACACACCCGCGGAGATCACCTCCGAGTTGATCAATCGGGCTGACGCCGCCCGGATGGACGCGAAGTCACAAGGGCGCAATCGTGTGCGCCACTACCGGCCTGACCTGCGCGACCAGAGCGTCAGTGCGCTGCTGATGCGTCACGACTTCTCCGATGCTCTGCATGCCGGGACGCTGGAGTTGCACTACCAGCAGATCCGGAGGCTGGCCGACGAGTCTGTGATCGGCTACGAGGCGCTGATCCGATGGCCGCGACCGAACGGCCCGCTGCTCACGCCGGCCAGTTTTGCCGAGATGCTCGACGAACCGACCATCGCGGGGCCGTTGGCACAGTGGACCATCAAGACCGCGGTCGAGGCGGTTGTCAGCCTGCGGGAGCACTTCGCCGACCAGTCCGTGCGGGTGGGCCTGAACGTCTCCGCGCGCCAGTTCCTGGACCTGGACGTCGCCGGGAACATCCAGCGGGCCAGCCGGTCCGCCGGCATCCCGTCGTCGGCGCTCGTCGTGGAAGTCACTGAGACGGCGACGTTCACAGACAATCACCGGGTCGTCGACCAGTTGAACCGGATCCACGATCTCGGGGCGCTGATCGCACTCGACGATTTCGGCACCGGCTTCTCCTCGCTGACCCACCTGCGGGCCCTGCCGGTGGATTCGGTGAAAGTGGACAAGACCTTCACGGGCGGAGTGGGCACCGACCCCACCTCCGGTGCCCTTGTGCGTGCCCTCATCGCCCTGGGCCACGACCTCGGCCTGACCGTGATTGCGGAGGGCGTGGAGACGGCCGCGCAGCGCGACTGGCTCGCGGAGGCCGGCTGCGACTACTACCAAGGATTCCTCGCCCACCGGCCGGCGCGGCTGGCCGATGAGCTGGCCGCATCAGGCAACTGACAGGACCAGTTTCCCTCGCACGTCCCCCGCCGCCAGCCGGGCGAACGCGCTGCGGGCGTCGGCCAACGCGAAGACCTCGTCGATGGGTGGCCGCAACCCCGTGGCCTCGCACATGTCGATCAGGCGTCGTAGTTCGGCGGCCGTGCCCATGGTCGCGCCGATCACGCTGAGCTGCCGGAAGTAGACATGGGCGAGATCCGCGGGCGGTTGCCCCCCGGTCGTGGCACCGCTGACCACCAACCGCCCTCCCGGCCGCAGGCTGCGGATCGAGTGCGACCAGGTGGCCTTGCCCACCGTTTCGATGACCAGGTCCACCCGGTGCGGCAACTTCTGCCCCGAGTCGAATACCGCATGGGCGCCCATCTCAGTGGCGAAGTCGGCCTTGTCACGGGTGGTGGCCCAGACCCGGGCTCCAGCGTGCCGGGCCAGCATGATGGCCGCGCTGGCCACACCGCCGCCGGCGCCTTGGATCAGCACCGTCTCACCGGGCTGCAACTGTCCGCGCGTGAAGAGCATCCGGTAGGCCGTCAGCCACGCCGTGGGCAGGCAGGCGGCTTGGGCGAAGGACAGCGCCGACGGTTTCGGTAGCAGATTCTCCGAGGGCACAACAACCCATTGGGCGAACGTGCCTTGGTGCTTCTCACTGAGCAGGGAGCGCCCCGGATCGAACGTCTCATCGCCGCCACCAGCCGCCGCCGAACCGATGACGGAATGCACGATCACCTCCCGGCCATCCGGGTCCAACCCCGCGGCATCGCACCCGAGCGTCATCGGAAGTGCGGACTGGGCCAAGCCGACACCCTTGAGACTCCACAGGTCGTGGTGGTTCAGCGACGCCGCTCTGACCTGCACGGGCACCCAGCCCGGCGGCGCCTGTGGAACTTCCCGCTCGCCGACCTCGAGGACACTGAGTGGATCGTCGGAATCGAAGCCGGTGGCGAAGACAGCGAGCATGGCCGTCACGATAGAACATGTGATCTCCTTCGGAAGCGACAACCACAGCGGTGTGCACCCCCAGGTCATGGCGGCGATGGCGCAGGCCAACAGCGGCCACACAGGTGCTTACGGCGACGA
>JALOLM010000325.1 GCA_025455985.1 Candidatus Nanopelagicales bacterium
TCGGCCTACGCCTTCAGCACGGAGAACTGGCGCCGCTCGCCCGACGAGGTCCGCTTCCTCATGGGCTTCAACCGTGACGTCATCAGGCGCCGGCGCGACGAGATGAACGAGATGGGCGTGCGGGTCCGGTGGGCGGGCAGGCGACCCCGGCTGTGGCGCAGCGTGATCGACGAGCTGGAGACAGCCGAGCGGCTGACCGCCGGCAACGACCGGCTGACGCTGACTATGTGTGTGAACTATGGCGGTCGGGCGGAGATCGCCGACGCTGCCGCGGCTCTGGCCCGTGATGTCGCGGCGGGGAAGGTCAGCCCCGACCGGGTCAACGAGAAGGTCTTGGCGCGCTACCTGTATCAGCCCGCTATGCCAGACGTCGATCTGTTCGTGCGCTCCAGCGGCGAGCAGCGCACCAGCAACTTCCTGGTGTGGCAGTCGGCCTACGCCGAGATGGTGTTCCTGGACACGTTGTGGCCGGACTTCGACCGGCGTCACCTGTGGTACGCGTGCGAGCTCTACGCGGCCCGGGAGCGACGTTACGGCGGGGTCCCGGTCGCGCCCACCCCCGGTACCTGAAGGCGCTCACCCCTGCGCAGACCCGCCACACCCTCACTGGTGAACGGCACGGCTGTGCCCGAGGCACTCAGCCCGGTCGGTCGCTGCTACTCGGTGTCACCAATGGACAGTCCTGATTGGCCGCGATGGCATCGCCGAGGTCGAGCAGTCCCTGCAGCAGGTCCTCCTCCGGCGCCGATTCCGTGAACGTGTCCACGCCGACGGCCGAAAGCCCGGCATTGTCGGCCGCTTGTTCCACGGCGGGTTCGGCGTCGATCGTGAAATACAGCGCCGTGACTGGCTGGTCGGCAGGCTTCCAGAGGATCAACGGCACTTGGTCGAACGCGTACGCCCGCGCCAGGTAGGTCAGCACGGGCGACTCGACGACCAGTGTCGGAATTCGGCACGGGTTGAACTGCTCCTGCAGGCGCTGGTCGACTTCGAGCGCCTCGCCCTCCAGGGACAACGCTCGCAGGCCGTAGTACTGGGACGCCTCGAACTCCGTGGGACTAACCGCGATCAACGCGGCCGTCAGAGTTTGCGCCATGGGGGAGATGTTGACCGGGTCGAACCAGACGTACGGGTCTTTGGTCTTGGGATCGCGAGGACTCGCGGCCAGGCCGACCTCCGCAGTGAGGTCCACGGCCTTGCCGGGCGGCAGTGCCGCGGCGGCCTGGTCAACCGCCGGGTCCAGACCGGGAATGTAGGCGAACACGTCCGCCGTCGTCCCGGCAACCTGCGAGGCCACGATCCGATCCAGTTCAATAGCGTCGCCACCGACCTCCTGGGCCAGCCAGAACGAGGGGAAGTCCACTGCAGCCACAGTGACCGCCGGGGGCACGCCGGCCGACGCGGTCGGATCGGTGGCCGTGCCGACGTTGCGGCTGCAACCAGTCGCGAACACCATCACCAGGAGCAGTGCCGCGACGATGCCCGGACGGCTCATCCTCGTCCGGTCGCCCGCAGGAAAGCCGCGCCCAGGACCAGTCCGACAGTGACCACGCGCATCACCCGCGACGCGCCGGGCAGGATCGGCCAGGACAGAGCCAGCAGCCATCCGAGGAACAGACCCAGCACGATCAGCAGCGGCACGCCGATGACGGCGGGGGCGAGAAGTCCGGCCACCAACATTGCTGCCATGGCGATGACGATGATCGCTCGGGGCACCCGGTTGAGTGCCTGCAGGGGCCCGCGGCTGATGTCCTCGAACCTCGTGCGGGAACTCGACGGCTGCGGCGGGCGACTGTTGCTCATGTCTCCATGGTGACGCACCGCCCGTGCGGGCGTGGAGATCACCCCGACGGTGCTCTGGGTACCCTGGACAGCGTGCCTATTGATCGTGTGGATGCCGTCGTCAACCTGAGCAAGCGCCGGGGGTTCGTGTTCCCGTCCTCGGAGATCTACGGGGGGACCCGTTCGGCGTGGGACTACGGACCCTTGGGTGTGGAGCTCAAGGAGAACATCCGCCGGCAGTGGTGGCAGTCGGTGGTACGGGGTCGCGACGACGTCGTCGGACTGGACTCGTCAGTCATCCTTGCGCCGCAGGTATGGGAGGCTTCCGGTCACACGAACGCATTCGTCGACCCGTTGACCGAGTGCAAGAAGTGCCACAAGCGCTGGCGCGCAGACCAGTTGATCGAGGCCTATGAGGAGAAGCACGGGCACGCTCCGGAGAACGGTCTGGCCGACATCGTGTGCACCAACTGCGGGAACCGCGGTGAGTTCACCGAACCCCGCGACTTCAACGGCATGCTGCGCACCATGGTCGGCCCGGTGCAGGATGCTGGCGCTGAGCACTTCCTGCGCCCCGAGACCGCCCAGGGCATCTTCGTCAACTACCTGAACGTGATGAACGCCGCGCGCAAGAAGCCGCCGTTCGGGATCGGCCAGACGGGCAAGAGCTTCCGCAACGAGATCACCCCGGGCAACTTCATCTTCCGCACCCGGGAGTTCGAGCAGATGGAGATGGAGTTCTTCGTCCAGCCGGGCAGTGACGAGGAATGGCACGAGTACTGGATGCAGAATCGCTGGGACTGGTACGTCGACCTGGGCATGGACCCGGCGAACATGCGGTTCTACGAGCACCCCAAGGAGAAGTTGTCGCACTACTCCAAGCGCACCGTCGACATCGAGTACCGCTTCCAGTTCGCGGGCTCGCAATGGGCCGAGCTCGAGGGGATCGCCAACCGCACCGACTTCGACCTCAAGACGCACTCCGAGCACTCGGGTACGGACCTGTCCTACTTCGACCAGACCACCGGTGAACGCTGGGTGCCGTTCGTCGTGGAGCCGGCCGCCGGTCTGACCCGTTGTGTGCTGGCCTTCCTGCTCGACGCGTACGCCGAAGACGAGGCGCCGAACACCAAGGGCGGGGTCGACAAGCGCACGGTGCTGCGCTTCGACCCGCGGTTGGCCCCGGTCAAGGCCGCGGTCCTGCCGCTGAGCCGCAACGAGGCCCTGTCACCGAAGGCGCGCGACCTGGCAGTTGAACTGCGCAAGCGCTGGAACGTGGAGTTCGACGATGCCGGGCAGATCGGCCGGCGCTACCGCCGTCAGGACGAGATCGGCACTCCCTACTGCGTGACCGTCGACTTCGACACCCTCGAAGACAACGCTGTGACTGTGCGCGAGCGCGACTCCATGGCCCAGGAGCGGATCGGCATCGATTCGGTCGTCACGTGGTTGGCGCAGCGCCTGCCGGCGTGCTGACGCTAGGGGATCACCGGCTGGAAGTGCCGGTGGTTCTTGCCCCGATGGCCGGGGTGACCAACCGGGCGTTCCGGCGGATGTGCCGGGAGTACGGCGCCGGGTTGTACGTCAGCGAGATGGTGACTTCGCGTGCGCTCGTGGAGCGAAAT
>JALOLM010000326.1 GCA_025455985.1 Candidatus Nanopelagicales bacterium
CCAGCTGCCCGATCCGATGCCCTCGCACTGGGATGCCGCCGGTAACGTGGACGGCTACATGTCGCGCATCTGGGGTGTGCTGCTGCTGCCGCTGATGACCGCCGGACTCGCCGTCCTTCTGTTCGCGATCCCGTCCATGGACCCCCTGCGGGCCAACATCGAGCGGTTCCGCGCCGAGTACAACGCATTCATCGTCGGCTTCGTGGCGTTCATGGTCTACGTGTACGCACTCACCCTTGCCGCAGGCATGGGCCAGCAGTTCAACATGACACGGATGCTCCTGCCGGCCATGGGGCTGATGTTCATCGGCGTCGGGCGCATGCTGCGGACCGCCCGGCGCAACTACTTCATCGGGATCCGGACCCCGTGGACGCTGGCCAGCGACGAGGTGTGGCAGGCCACCCACGTGCTCGGCGCGAGGACGTTCACCGTCGGCGGGATCGTCGCGATCGCCGCCGGCTTCCTCGGAGAGGCCGGGTTCTGGCTGATGATGGCAGTCCTGATCGGCGCGGCCCTCGTCCCGGTCGTGTACTCCTTCGTGCTCTGGAGGCGACTGGGCCGTCCAGGGCCCACCCCGTGATGGCTCCCCACCTCGTCCGGACGGGCACGCGCAAGCGGTTCCGCAGCCGGCGCACCGTGCCAGTACCCACCCCTCGGCAGCCAGCCATCACACCTGCGTGTGCCGCCGGGCGGCGGACGAGCGTCGCCGCCTTCCGGGCGTGACCTGACACAGCTCCAGCCCGGGCAGGTATCCCCCATCCGTGGACGGGTACGGCAGCAGTGGACGGGTGCTGCAGCAACTGCAGGTGCTCGAACGAGAGAGGAGACCGATCATGTCGGACTACGCGTGGGAGCCGTGGACCTTCCGGGACAACGAAGCCGTGATAGCGGAGGGCCGTGCCCTCAGCGGGTTCAAGGTGCACGCCCCCGATGGTGACATCGGCAAGGTGGACGAGGCCAGCATGGAGGTTGGTGCCAGCCAGATCGTCGTGGACACCGGCCCATGGATCTTCGGGCGCAGGGTCCTGCTCCCGGCGGGCTGCATCGAGCGGATCGACTGGACCGAGGAGGAGGTCTACGTCGACCGTACCAAGGACCAGATCAAGGACTCACCTGAACTCGGAGAGGGTTCCACCTGGGCCGACCCCACCTACCGTGACAGCGTCGGCTCCTACTGGGGCGGCACGTACGGCTTCGAGCCGCGACCCGGGCGGAGGCGGCGATCGAGGCGGGCACGTGGTTCGACGTGTCGGCGGGGAAGGTGACGTTTCGCACCTACGCCCTGGATGCGCTGGGGCGAACTCGTGGCCCTGCGCCCGCGGCACGTCGACTGGCCCGAGGCGCGGATCCGAGTCGAGGAGACCGTGCTCGAGCTGTCGAAGCGCAACTCGCCGACCGGGCAGCGGATCGTCTTCAAGGGCTACCCGAAGGACGACGAACCCAGGACGCTGGCCGTCACCCGGGAGCTGATCGCGGTGCTGCAGCGGCGCGTCGACGACTACCGGCTCGAACCTGATCACCTGCTGTTCCCCTCCACCGAGGGGCCGAGCCTTGTCCCCGTGTCCCGCAACACCTTCCGGACCAAGGTGTGGCTGCCTGCGCTCGAGGAGGCCAAGCTCGGATTCCTCGTGCGGATGCACGATCTGCGACACGCCCACGCCTCATGGCTGCTCGCCGGCGGCGCCGACCTCGCCGCCGTCATGGAACGCCTCGGCCACCGCCAGATCATGACCACCCAGCAATACCTCCACACACTGCCCGACGCGGCCCACGCCAGGTCCACTCGCGATCGCATGCGCTCGGGTCGGCCGTCGCTCACCCCCAACGGAACAGCTTGACCGCCAGCGCGACGCTCGTCGCCGTCCAGACTGCGAGTACAAGGAGCGGCTGCGCCGAGGGCCACGCCCCGGCCATCGCCTCGTAGAACAGCGTGGATGCGGCGCCGCCGGGGAACACGTCGCAGATCGTCGCCATCCAGTCCGGCATCACCGCCCGAGGCACCCACAGCCCGGCCGAGAACCAGATCACGATCGTGACCACGGTTGCCAAGCCCATCGCGAACCGACTCGATGGAGCAACGGCCGTGACGCAGGCACCCACGGCCACGAAGCACACCAGCGTCAGGAGCACGGCCAGCGCGAAGGTGATCGGATTGCCGGGTATCCGGTTGCCCCAGACAAGCGGCACCAGCACCAGCAGCATGGCCATCACCAGCCCGACGGCCACCACCAGCGCCAGAAGAGCCGACAGCAGAGCGGCCGGGCGCACCGGCGTGGTCTGCAGGCGACGCAGGATGCCCGCCTCGCGGTACCCGGCGACGATTGCGGGCATGGTCTGGATGGCCAGCATCGACAACGAGAAGATGATCAGCACCGGCAGGTAGGTCTGCCAGACGCTGAGCCCGTTCAACGCCTCCTGCGGTCGACGCGCGGCGGGCAGGATCGCCATCGCGACGTTCGCCGTGAGGGGCACGATCGAGGCCCAGATCAGGATGGCCGGCTCACGCAGCAGCAGCCGCGCCTCGTTGCGGAACAGCGCGACCCGAGCCGAATGCGCGCGGCCGGGTCCGGTCGCGGTGCTCGGTGCGGCGGTGGTCATTCCGGGGTCCCTTCGACCAGTCCGAGGTAGGCATCGTCCAAACTCGGTGCCTCCATCCGCAGGTGGTGCGCGGTGGCGCCGCGGGCACCGAGGTAGGTGATCACCACGGCGCTGAGGTCCCCGGTCCCGGTCACCACCCAGCGGTCACCCTGAAGCGCGACCTCGCTCACCTCCGCCAGCGCCGCCAACTCGTCGGGATCAAGCGGCAGCGACGGCTGGAACGTCATCCGCTGCACGTCGCGGGTTCGGCTGGTGAGGCGGTCGGGCCGGTCGTCCGCAACGACCTCGCCCTCCTTGAGCACGACCACCCGATCGCACAGGAACTCCGCCTCCTCCAAGTAGTGCGTGACCAGCAGGATCGACAGCCCATCGTCCTGCAGCTCCTTGAGGAACTCCCAGATCTCGCGCCGGGCAGCGGGGTCCAGGCCGGTGGTCAGCTCGTCCAGGATCGCGATGCGCGGGTTGCCGACCAGCGCCAGCGCCACGGACAGCCGCTGCTGTTGGCCGCCGGACAGCTTCTCGAAACGGACGTCCCGGGAGGGCGCAAGGCCGAACCGGTCCAGCAGCTCGTCGGTCGAGCGTGGCTGCGGGTAGAACGACCGGTACAGCTCGATCGCTTCGGTCACCGTGATCTTCGGCTGCAGCCGAGCCTCCTGCAGCTGCATGCCCAGCTCCAGCCGCAGCCGCGGCGTCGGAGTGGCCGGGTCTAAGCCGTCGACGGTGATCCGGCCACCGTCGCGCCGGCGAAGGCCACCGATGCACTCGACCGTGGTCGTCTTGCCCGAGCCGTTCGGCCCGAGGATGCCCACGCAGATCCTCCACCTCGATCAGCGCCATCCCGCCAGTCTCGCCGACCGACGATGCCCGATGCACTCGGGACCCGGGCGTCGATGACGCAACGCATCGGCCGAGGATCGTCCGCCGGGGCCGCGGTCCAACCAGGCGTTGCGCTACACGCCCGACTGGCGGCGATAGGGGGCGCGTCGATGGCACCGGGACCGAGGTGACGTCGGCGACTGCGGGAGGCCCGGGAAGAAGGGAGCGCGGGGTTGTGCGCCGCTGTACAGGCTCCGAGTCTCACGGTGGCGGGTGGGGAACTCGACACGCGCTCGCTGGACGCCGACTCTCAGGCTGTGGGGCGTGGTGGACGAACCATGCGCCAGGTGGGGATTCTCATCGGTGGGTAGTCCTCG
>JALOLM010000037.1 GCA_025455985.1 Candidatus Nanopelagicales bacterium
GGGCCGTCCGCTTGGCCCGGTTCTGGCACAACTGGGAATCGGCTGGGTCGTGATCCAGACCGACCAGCCGGCTGCGGGTCGCGCGCCCGACCTCGCGGGGATGACCCAGGTGTGGACCGGTTCGGACCTGCAGCTGTGGCGAGTCGACGCTCCGGTTCGGTCAGTGACCCCCAGTGACGCGGTCGTGGTCATCGTGGACCTGGCCGTGGCGGTCACGGTGGCCGGTCTGGTGATCTGGCTCGGGTACCGGCGACGTCATGCGGTGATGTCGTAATCAAACCGTGTCTCGTGAAGACCTGCGTCCCGACATGCAAACGTGCTAACTTCGTCGGGCTACGGAAACGTAACAAATAGGAGGCTTTCGATGGGTGGTCCCGCTGGTGCAATCATCGCCGCAGTGGTCGGTGCGATCCTTGCTATTGGTGCCGCTTTCGGCATCGTGAGCTCCCAGACGGCGACACCGGCTCCGGTCGACAAGCCGTTCATCGTCTACGGCGACGGCTGATCTTTCACCCCTTCGGGCGTCTGGTGCTCCAGATGCCCAGAAGGCGCCGGTACCACTGACACCCTCGTGGTGGATCCAGCGGCCCCGGACAAGATTTCTGCGAATGCGCGGGTCGTGGCTGCCCACGTGAACTCCTCCGCCCGGCTCTTGGCGGCCTGACCGAGTCGCTGTCTGCGCTGTGGGTCGTCAATAAGAGTCTGCAGCGCCCTCGCCAGTTCGGGTGCACCCCCATCCACGAGCAGCCCGGTCTCGCCATCCACGATCGACTCGGCCACACCTCCGGCGTCGCGGTAGGCGACGGCCGGGATGGCGTGGGTCGCAGCCTCCATGACCACGATGCCCCAGCCCTCCTTCAGCGATGGCAGCGCCAGAACCCATGCGGATGCGTAGATCTGGTGTTTGGTCTTCTCGTCGACGAAGCCGCGGAAGTCGACGATGTCACCGACCCCGAGCGTCTGCGCGACCTGCTGTAGTCGTGGCGACCACCAGCCGTCGCCGATGATCGAGACTCTCAGGTCCGGGTGCGAGCGGCGGATGATCGCCGCGGCCTGCAGGACATGTTCGACGCGCTTGTGCGGGACCAGGCGCCCGACCACAGCGATATGCGGGTGGTCACTGGGTTCCACGCCCAGGCCGGGAGCGGCCTCGATGCCGTTGTGGATCACATGGACCCGGTCGGTGCTGACCCCGAGGGCGGTGACTTCCTCACGCGTCCGTTCGGAGACGACCACGTAGGTGCAGTCCCGGTACAACCGGGGGGCGAGGACCGATTCGATCCACCAGCCGATGCGGGCGCGCACCTGGTCGTAGACCACCGGCCATTGCTCGCGGTGGACGTGGTGGATGAGCACGACGACGGGTGTGTCGCCCGCCACCGCTCTGGACATGAACGGGATCCCGTTCTGGACATCGACGATGACGTCGAGTTCTCCGAACGCCTTCCGGCGCACCCGGCGGACCGCCTCGGCATAGACGCTGAGTTTTGTCCCTGCCCTGACGAAGCGCACGCCATCGACGGTTTCGACTGGCTCGGCCCCCGGGTACAACGCGCAGAAGATGGTCACGTCATGCCCGGCGGCGGCCAGTGAGCGGGCGACATTCTCGACGTAGACCTCGGACCCGCCACCTTCCGGGTGCCGGGTGTCGCGCCAGTTCAGGAACAACACGCGCAGTGTGTCGGACATCGACCCTCCTTGTGCGTGACACGGTACCGGGAAGCGGCCTCGGATCGTGGTGCCGTGGCTTAGGTTCTAACGGTGAGCGCGAAACCGACCGCAGATCCGCAGACGAGACTGCGCTCGATGGCGACATTCGGACGCGCCCGGGAACTGTTCAGTGACTTCCGCGTCGAGCAGAGCGATCCGGACCGCTTCTACGGGGCAATGGCCGCCGACTCAGTGCGACAGATGTCGTGTCTGATGGACCTTGAGAACGCCCACGTGCTGGATGTGGGCGGCGGGCCCGGGTATTGGGCCGACGCGTTCGCCCGGGCGGGTGCCCGGTACACCCCATTGGACGCCGACGCCGGCGAGTTGGCCCTGCATGGCCGGGTGCCGCTGCCGGGGACGGTGATCGGGGACGGCCAGCACTTGCCGTTCCGGGACGGCGCGTTCGATCTGGTGTATTCCAGCAACGTCGCCGAGCATGTCCCCGACCCGTGGGCCATGGGCGATGAGATGGTGCGGGTCGCGCGCCCTGGAGCGGTGATCTTCTACTCCTACACCCTGTGGTACGGCCCGTGGGGTGGCCATGAAACGGCACCCTGGCACTTCGTGAGCGGCGACTACGCAGCCCGCCGGTACGAGAGGTCGCACGGCAAACCGCCGAAGAACCAGTACGGGACCTCCTTGTTTCCGGTGACGATGCGCCAGGGGATCCGATGGGCCCGAGCCCAACCCGACGCCGAGGTCATCGACATCATCCCGCGCTACCTGCCGTCATCGATTTTCTGGCTGCGGGCGGTCCCAGTGGTGCGCGAGTTAGTGACGTGGAACGTGGCCCTCATACTGAGGAAACGATGACGCTTCTGCAAGATCCGGCACAGACAGTTCCCGAACCCACGTCGCCGCCGGCGGCACCGGCGTGGCGGGCACGGGTCGTTGCCACCTGCCTGGCCCTGGTGACACTGGCCTTCCTGCAGGATCCGGGCCGCATCGTCGCCGACACCAAGCTGGACCTGACGGTCAACCCATGGGGTTTCATGGGCAGGTCGTTGCAGTTATGGGACCCGGAGGGCTTCTTCGGTCAGTTGCAGAACCAGGCCTATGGCTACTTGTGGCCGATGGGTCCGTTCTTCGGCGTGGGGCGTGCTCTCGGACTTCAGGAGTGGGTCGTCCAGCGACTGTGGTGGTCCGTGGTGCTGGTGGGTGCATTCATGGGCATGTACCTGCTGCTGCGCGCACTGGGTGTCGGCCGCAGCTGGCCCTTGCTGCTTTCCGCACTTGCCTACGCGCTGGCGGTGCGTCCGCAATCGGCCATCGGGGCGATCTCTGTGGAGGTCTGGCCCATGGCGGTGGCACCGTGGGTCCTGCTGCCTCTGGTCCGTGGCGCCCGGCAGGGCAATGTGGTGCGGGCTGCGGCGCTGTCGGCTCTGGCGGTCACGACCGCCGGTGGTGTGAACGCCGTGGCCGCCGGTGCTGTCCTACCCCTGGCCGTGTGGTGGCTGCTCACGCTGCGGCCGGGGCCACGCCGCCGCCGGCTCATCGGTTGGTGGTCCGGATTGACCGCGCTGGCCATCCTGTGGTGGCTGATTCCGTTGGTGATTCTGGGACGCTACTCCCCGCCATTCTTGGACTGGATCGAGTCGGCATCGTTCACCACGTCGGTCACCGACCCGACAACCGTGCTGCGCGGTGCGAACCACTGGCTGGCGTACCTGGGTAACGCATCCATGTGGAAAGCAGGGTGGCTTCTGGCCACTGAGCCGGTGTTCATCGTGGCGACCGGCGTGGTGGCAGCGGCAGGCGTCGCCGGCCTTGCGATGCGCTCCTTGCCGCACCGTGCCTTCCTGCTCGGCGGCACACTGGCGGGACTGGTGCTCGTCGGGTTGGGGCACACAGGTGTCTTCAGTGGTCTGGGCAGCGAGCAGATCCAGACCTTCTTGGACGGTGCCGGGGCGCCAGTGCGCAACGTGCACAAGTTCGACCTTGTGCTCCGAATACCGCTGACGATCGCCTTCTGTCACCTCCTGACCACGGTCTGGCCCGTGGGCAGGCGCGCCCGATGGCGGCTCATCGTGAGTTCGGTCCTCGTGGTCGCATTGGTGGTCTCCTGGTGGCCAGCCGCCACCGGTCAGTTGGCACGGGGGAGGTCCTACGTGGCGCTGGCTGATCACTGGCGCGAGGCCTCTGAATGGCTGAACGACGAGGCCGACCCAGGGCGGGCACTCGTTGTCCCGGGTGCCTCGTTCGGTCAGTACGTGTGGGGCCGGACCCAGGACGAGCCCCTGCAGGCCCTGGGGGGGTACCCGTGGGGCATCCGCGATGCGGTGCCGCTGTCCAGCGCCGGCAACATCCGCATGCTCGATGCGGTGGAGCAGCGTCTCGAGACGGGCCGGGGTAGCCCCGGCCTGGCCGAGTACCTCAACCGTATGGGAGTCAAGTATCTGGTCGTACGCAACGACCTGGCACCCGGCGCGCAAGCGCCCCTGCCAGTGCGCGTCCATCAAGCGCTTGAGGACAGTACAGGCCTGCAGCGGGTCGCCTGGTTCGGCCCGATCGTGGACAACCCTGCGTCGACGGTGACCCTCACCGACGAAGGTTTGCGCGTCAGCTACCCCGCTGTGGAGATCTACAGGGTCGAGTCGAGCAACGCCCCCTCCGATCCGAGAGCGCTATTGCGTCCTGCGGACACGGCGGTGGCCGTTGACGGCAGTCCCGAATCCCTAGTCGCCCTCGCTGATGTGAGCGCCCTGGGCAATCGGGCGACCCTCTTGACAGATGATCCCGAATCCTCAGGTCTGGCGGCTTCAGCCGGGGTCGTCACCGACACCGATCGGCGGCGCGAGATCACCTTCGGCTACATGCGCGGTAACGAGTCGCCGACGCTGACCAGCGATGAGCAGTTCACGCAGTCGCGTGCCGAGCACGACTACCGGGTGGTCGGCGAGGCGGGGGACACCACCGCCGTTCCGGGCCTGACGTTCGACGCCAGCAGTTCCGCCTCGGATGTGGACGCCCTTGTGCGACAGCCACGGGGTGCCACCCCAAGTGCGGCCATGGACGGTGCCCTTGACACGTATTGGCGGCCAGGGCAGTTGGAGGACGGGGAGTCGTTCTGGGAAGTGCAGTATCAGCAGGCTGTAACGCTTCCCGGCACTGTGGACATCGCTCTCTTCAACCGGGGGACCAAGGCCGCGACCGTGACCCCGCTGGTCATCACCACCGACAACGGGTCCATCTCTGTGGATGCCGCGGAGACGTCGGAATGGCAAACCGTGCCCATAACGGCCGGGCCCACAACCTCCGTGCGCATCACGCTTGCCGAAGAAGACGACGAGAAAGACTTCGGCATCCGGGAAGTGGGCCTGCCAGGAGAGGGTGTGAGCACCCTGCGCCTGCCTGATGGGGCCACAGGAGACGCCGTGCTGCTGACCGCGAGGCCCGGTGACGCGAGTCAATGCACTATCCGGGACACCACAACGATCTGCACGGATGCCTTGGGCCGCTTCTCACAGGACCGTGCGGGGTTGTCCCGGATCGTGAACCTTTCCACCGACGTGGTGTCCAGCCCCCGGATACTTGTCGCGGCGCGGGACAGCGCGCAGGCTGTTCGGGCCATCGAGTCGCGGCTCGGGCTCGAGATACGCACGAGCTCGGTGAGGACCCCCGAGGTCGCCGGCTCAGGGCTGGCCGCATTCGACCGCGACATCGGCACCGCCTGGCAGGCAGCCCCGGACGACAAGACGCCATCGATCTCGGTCACGTTGCCTGAGGCGCGGACGCTTCGGGGCATTCGGCTCGTGAACCGGCAGAGTCTCAACGCTTCGTCTCCTCTGCAGATCCAAGTGGAGGCCGGTGGCGAACTGTTCACCGGGTTCACCGATCAGCGTGGACTGTTCCGGTTCAATGCGGTGACGACCGACCAGGTCAAGGTCACCTTTCTGTCGGGTAACCAAATCCGTTCTCGTTCTGAACTGGGGGAGACGGGTCTGCCGCTGGGAGTGTCGGAGATCGCGCTGATCGGGGCCGATGACCTGCGTCGCGAACTCCCGGCCGACGAGGTGGTCTCGCTTCCATGCGGGGCCGGGCCAGATGTGGTGATCGATGGAGAGACTGTCAGCCGTACTTCGGTGTCCGCCAGAGTGGAAGACCTCACTCGGGGTGCGACCCTGCCCGCACAGGTGTGCTCGGAGCCGGTGACCCTCCCTGCCGGCGAGCATCGGCTCAGTGTGCGCAGCAGCAAGGGCTACCAGCCCCTTATCGCGTTGTTCGCCCAGGATGACCTGTTCGGGCCGACTGGCCGGCCCGCATCGCCGTCGATCCTGAACTGGGACGCCACGCAGCGGCAGGTCGACGTCCCGGCATCCGACGAGTCACGCATCTTGGAGATCGCCGAGAACTACAACCCCGGTTGGACTGCCCGGACTGGGTCGGTGGAACTGGAACCCACACGCGTCGATGGCTGGAAGCAGGCCTTCGTGGTTCCAGCAGGGGTCGCTGGGGTCACTGAGATCTCCTTCGCGCCGAGCACCACCTACCGCTGGGGGCTGCTGATCGGGCTCATCGGGGTGCTTGTCGTCGTGGCATTCGCCGTGCGACCTCCCAGGCTTGACCCGATGCCCCCGGCCATCGGGCGGACCATGCCCCGGCTCTTGGCCGCAATGGTCGGCGTTGCAGTTGTGCTGGTGCTGGGGCCGTGGGGACTTCTCGTCTGGGCTGCCGGAGCATTGCTGGTGCGGAGGGTCAGTCTGCCGGTGGTCGCATTCGTCGGGGTATCAGTCGCCGTGCTTCTCTCAGCGGCCGCTGGCGTCAAGCCGGCGTCCCCGGTGGTGGCTCTGCAGGGATCTGCTCTGGCGATCGCGTTGGCCGCTGTGGCGTTGGCGGCTCTTCGCGGGATCTCCACGGGAGCCGCACACGGCGGGAGGAGTGGGAGTACCTCTGAGCTGGACGCTCGATGAGCACGTAGCTGAGGTGTGCGAAACCAACAGTGCCCACGACGGTGATGGGCCAGAGCAGCCAGAACCAGCCGCTGAACCCTGGGATGCCGAACAGGTACGAGGCGCTTTCGAGCACGAACAGGTGCCATAAGAAGATTCCGTAGGAAATCGTGCCCAGGTAGGCCATGAGCGGCGATGCCAGGAACCGACGCCACGCGCCCCAACCCTCGGTGCCCAGGAAACCTGGCATCACGAAGGCCACAGCCGCGAAGAGGTAGAGGTAGTGGCGCATGAATGCTTGTGAGGCCGAACCCTCCCCGAATGTGTAGGGGCCAGCCAACGGTGTAGCGGCCAGGAGGAAGAAGCCTGCCGCCACTACCAGGCAGGTGCCCACGTCATCCGCCAACGATCGGATTCTGATCATCCAGGTCGGCGGGTCTGGCAGTTGCAGTCGATTGTGAATCACCGCGAAGAACATCCCTGCCGCGAACCAGTCCATGAAACCGGGCAGCCACATGTTCACCACACTGATGCTCTGCAAGGGGGAGAGCGTCCTGAGTAGCAGCCACACGAAGGCGATTCCGACACAGGCGCCCAGCAGCCAGAATTGCCGCCGGGTACTCGCGTGCACATCCCCGCGATGTCGCCTTCCGACCCACCAGGCAAGCAGCGGCAACACGAGGTAGAAGGACAGCTCGGTGGCGAGCGACCAACTCTGGGTCAGACCGTTGATGAGCAGTTTTGGGTAGTAGATCTGCGTGAGCGTGAGGTGGGAGAACCAGTGTTTCGGCAGCACCTCGATCCCGGGCATCACGGCTAGGACCACAACGACGAGCAGTAGATAGGCAGGAAGAATGCGCCACAGTCGACGCCGGAAGTACGTGCCTGTTTCCGGCCAGGTGTCATCACGCATCGCGGCTTGCGACCATGGCCGGAACAGCAGAAAGCCAGAGAGCAGGAAGAAGATCGTCACCCCTATGTCGAGGCGGGACAACGCATGTCCCCAGGCCGTGACGACGACCACACCGCTGAAGTAGGCGACGTGTGTGGTGACTACCACGAGTGCCGCGATCGCCCGGTATCCGTCGAGGGTGCTGAAGCGGTGAGGGACGACATTGTCGATGCGGAAGAAGCCCTTGAGAGCATCTGTGCGCTCCTGAAGGCTCGTGGTCACCCGCCAAGATTACTTGTTGTGCGCGTGTCTTCCCATCATGCTGCGAAACCCTGTGCGAATCCGATAGCGTTCCGTGTGCTGATGGTCAGCCGACGATGGAGGCGTAATGAAGCGAGTGGTGGGACTCATCCTGCTGGCACTCGGTGTGATGATGCTGGTGCTGGCTCCTTTGCTCAAGTTCTATGTGTTGCCGAGCGCGGCCAAGACACCGATCGACCAGTACACCGAATCAACCGCCGATGTAACGTTCCGGCAGTTGCTGGTGCCGGCGAAGGTGGCCGCTGGGGACCCGGATCCGTATGACCGGGATGTTGCCGCGACCCAGTCCATCTACGTCCGCGGCGACGTGCCTGCCGCCGAACAGCCAGAAGCACAGGCTGAGGACCTTGCGGTCTTCGACTACTTCATGCGCGTCAACAACAACGACACGGGCGAGCTGATCACGGCTTCCACCGCGCGTTACCCGTTCGATCGGGTGTCTTCGGAATTGGCGAACTGCTGCGGCGCCAGCGTGAACGACGAACCGGTCGACATGACCGGCAGTGTGATGCCCGTGAAGTGGGCCTTCGACCTGCAGCAGACCGACTACCAGGTCTTCAACAGCACGCTCAAGGCTGGTACCACGTGGTCGTTCCAGGGCGAGGAGAACGTCTTCGGAATCGACACCTACGTGTACACCAACGAGGTCCCGCCGACCGAGGTGGGAACCCTTGAGGTGCCGACCTCGGCAGTGCCGGGGGAGAAGAAGAACGCTGAGGGCAATACCATCCTCGATGAGATGTACTCCGCGAAGAGCACCTACTGGATGGACCCGGTCACCGGCCAGATCGTCAAGGGTGAGTCCAGCGAGTTCACGACCTACGACCTCGACGGCGAGCAGAAACTGGTCAAGGCCGACTACACCGGCGTGAGTGGCACTCAAGAGGGTGCGGACGACATCGCCGCTTTGGCCGGGCTCGTGACACTGATCGGCACCACCTTGCCGCTGGTGCTCCTGGTACTCGGCGTGGTGCTGCTGGTCATCGGGCTGCTCCTGCTCAGGGGTGGCAAGAATCAGACGCCGGCGGCAGCCGGGGCCGGGCCGTCCAGTGACACCGCAACCGCGGTGCTGAACGACGCCAATAAGGCCGACAACGCCTGATACTTCTGTCATCAGCAGCGAGGGGCGGTCCCACCGAGGGGTGGGGCCGCCCCTTCGCTATGCTGGAGCGTGGGCTTATGCCCGAACAGTGTCGTGCCGTGAAACCCGGACCTAGAGGTTTCTCTTCATCGGCTCGGCGCTGAGACAACTACTAACAGACCGGCTATCACCACTTCATGACTGACAACCCCGACCTCACCGCAGTACCCACTTCCTCTTCGGCCCGCCAAGTGGCCGTCAACGACATCGGCGACACCGAGGCCCTGCTGGCCGCCATCGATGAAACCATCAAGGACTTCAACGACGGTGACATCGTCGAAGGTGTCATCGTCAAGGTCGACCGCGACGAGGTGCTCCTCGACATCGGCTACAAGACCGAGGGCGTCATCCCCGCTCGCGAGTTGAGCATCAAGCACGATGTCGACCCATCCCAGGTGGTTGAGGTCGGCGACCGGGTCGAGGCCCTCGTTCTCCAGAAGGAGGACAAGGACGGCCGTCTGATGCTGTCCAAGAAGCGCGCCCAGTACGAGCGTGCCTGGGGCGACATCGAGAAGGTCAAGGAAGCCGACGGCGTGGTCACGGGAACCGTGATCGAGGTCGTCAAGGGTGGTCTGATCGTCGACATCGGCCTGCGCGGGTTCCTTCCCGCCTCACTGGTCGACATGCGCCGGGTGCGCGACCTGCAGCCGTTCGTCGGCCAGGAGCTCGAAGCCAAGATCATCGAACTGGACAAGAACCGCAACAACGTGGTGCTGTCCCGTCGCGCCTTCCTCGAGCAGACCCAGTCGGTCGTCCGGACTGGCTTCCTCAACCAGCTGCAGAAGGGTCAAGTGCGCACTGGTGTGGTGTCCAGCATCGTCAACTTCGGCGCGTTCGTGGACCTCGGTGGTGTGGACGGTCTCGTGCACGTCTCCGAGTTGTCCTGGAAGCACATCGACCACCCGCAGGAGGTCGTCGAGGTCGGCCAGGAGGTCACTGTCGAGGTGCTCGACGTGGACATGGACCGCGAGCGTGTGTCCCTGTCGCTGAAGGCGACTCAAGAGGACCCGTGGCAGCACTTCGCGCGTACCCACGCGATCGGGCAGGTCGTCCCCGGCCGGGTCACCAAGCTGGTGCCGTTCGGTGCGTTCGTGCGGGTCGCCGAGGGCATCGAGGGCCTGGTGCACATCTCCGAGTTGGCTGAGCGCCACGTGGAGATCCCCGAGCAGATCGTCACGGTTGGCGACGAGATCTTCGTGAAGGTCATCGACATCGACTTGGAGCGCCGCCGGATCTCGCTGTCGCTGAAGCAGGCCAACGAGGATGCCGGTGCCGAGACCACCGACGAGTTCGACCCGTACCTCTACGGGATGCCCGCCTCGTACGACGAGAACGGCGCCTACATCGGCCCTGAGGGCTTCGATCCTGTGAGTGGTGAGTGGAAGGTCGGCTTCGAAGACCAGCGCACCGAGTGGGAGCAGCAGTACCA
>JALOLM010000327.1 GCA_025455985.1 Candidatus Nanopelagicales bacterium
TCCCTGACCGTGCGCGGCGGCCTGCGCATCCCGACCGTGGTCATCGCCCTGGTGCTCGCGCTCAGTGCCACGGCCCTCGCCGCTTGGTGGCCGGCCCGCCGGGCAATGCGGATCATGCCGGCCGAGGCGATGCGCGGCGAGGTCCCGGCGACGACGCACAGCCGCAGTTGGATGGAGCGGATCGTGCCCGGGTCACGGCACTTCAACGCGAAGTGGCGGCTCATCCTGCGCAACATCGGCCGCAGCGGCGCCCGATCGGCGTTCACCGCGATCGGGGTGGCGCTGTCGATCATGCTGGTCCTGTCCACCATCGGCCTGTACACATCGATGTCGAACCTCATCGACGTGGAGTTCGGGTCGGTGATTCGCAACGACGGCCAGGTCGAGTTCGCCACGGCCGTCACCGACGACCAGTTGCGGCAGGTGCACGACGTCAAGGATGTGCAGGACGTCGAGACTGCGATCAGCGAGCCGGTTTCCGTCGCCGACGGTTCGGACGTGTACGCCACCACGCTCACCGGACTCGACAAGGACACCTCAATGCACGGGTTCATCACGAAGAAGGGCGACCCTGTCGAATTGCCGTCCAGCGGGTTCCTGGTCGACCAGTCCGTGACCGCGCAACTGCCGGACCTCGCCGTGGGCGACCAGATCACGGTCACCCTGACCGGCGCCGGCTTGGACGACACCAAGATCAAGGGGAAGGTGGAGGCGTTCGCATTCGAACCGTTGGGCGCCTACATCTACGCCGACAAGTCCTGGCTGGCCGACCAGGCACCCGAGGCTCAGGCGTCCGACGTGCTGCTCACGACCACGGACGGCGCCGATCAGGACACCGTCCGCAAAGACGTGTCGAAGATCCCGGGGGCCCTGGTGTACGTCGACACCGCTTCGCTGCTGGACACGGTCCTGCAGTACGAGGCCCTGTTCAACGCGATCGCGATCGTCATGATGATCCTCGGTGCGATCATGGCGTTCGCCATCATCTTCACCACGATGAGCGTGAGCATCTTCGAGCGATACCGGGAGATCGCGACGTTCCGCGCTGCGGGTGTGAAGTTCTCGACCATCGCCTCCACCGTGCGGTGGGAGAACATCATCGTCTCCCTGTTCGGGGTGGTCCCCGGCATCATTCTGGGCGTGATCGGCGCCGCTGCACTGGGTCGGTCGCTGTCCAGCGACGAGTACACGATCGCCTTGTCGTTGCCGTGGCTGGCCGTGCTGCTCGTGGTGCTCGGGGTGCTGCTCGTCGCGCTGTTCTCGCAGGTGCCCGGCATGCTGCGCGTGCGGCACATGAGCGTGGCGGACGTGGTCCGGGAGCGCGCCCAGTAGCAACCGGCACATGACGTGGACGTCCACGCAGGCGCGACTACCTCACCCGAGTTTCAGCGTCACTGCCTTGGTCACCTCGGCACCTCCCGCCGGCTGGAAGGTGAGCCGCAGGGTCGCCTTGCCCGGCTTCGGCTTGCCGAACACCTTGATCCGCAGGCCGGACTCGCCGGCAGGGGTCCCGCCCCCGACGGCGGCGAGGCCCTTGGCACCCTGGGTCAATACCACCTGGACGTAGCCCGAAGGTGCCGTCGAATCCAGGTTGACCGGCAGCCAGACTCCCGTCCCTGCGACATCCAGCGACGTCGGGTACTGCATGGACATGTCGCCGGCTGAGGTGGTCTTGGTCGCTTTCGCTCCCGCGGCCTTGCGCATGGCCTTGTCCGTGTACGGGTCCTTGACCTTCGTCGTCTTGCACGGTTCATGCGTGCTCATGAGCATCGTGCTGAGGCTCGTCGCTGAGGTAGTGCTGAATGAGCCGATCGTGACGAGGTCGGCGGCGGCCCGGACCATGGCGTCCTCGGCCGCGTCACAGGCCGACGCCTTGTACAGGTCGCCGGTCGAGTCCACGTCCTTCATCAGACGACCGAACTCGTCCATCTTCCCGCGCAGCCCGATCAGCACGGCCTTGGCCTCCGGCAGTGTCGGAGGTTCGAATACGGCATCAACCACCGCAGTCATGTCCGCCAGCGCCTTTTCGGCCCGCTGTTTGGCGAGGTTACCGTTCAGATACATCCCCCCGACGATGATGTCGACAGTGGTTTGATCCACCGGCGGATTGTCCTTGCACTGTGCGTTGATCGGTTGGAAGCTGCCGAGTGCCGTGGCGATGGCCTCGGCGAGATCCGCGTTGTTGACATGGTAGGCAGCGAGCGCCTTACGGAACTTCTCATAGGACTTCGGCGGAGGCTTCTTGCCGCACCAAGCCGGCCGGAACGCACCGGCGTCAATCGCGCTGCCGCAGACCGCCGAGGAGGGCGGCGAGGCCCCCGTCAGAGGGGCGAACATCGTCGCCGCTGCCGTAACCGCCGAAATCGCCAAGGTCGTGAACCCGAACATGACAACCACCCCCGGACACCTACAACGTTACTCCTGTGGCAGGGAAGTCAGACCCCCGACGACAGTTGTTGCTCCGTTGAGGGCACGAATCGGAGTCGGCCAGCGCCGGTCAGCTCAGGGCCTTGCGCAGGTTCTTCCCGTCCGGCCCGGGCAGGAACTTCCCTGACAGGTAACTCTTCTTGATCTGCACCGGGGACATCTCCCAGCCGAACCACGACTTCAACTGCTTGGGGTCGGGTTGGTGGCCGCGACGGACGGCCTTGTTGTACGCCGCCTTCACCTTCTTCGCGTACAACTTCCAGAGCTTGCGCAGTTTGGCCACCGACGCCCCATCCCGTGCGTCCTTCTCAAGCCGGGCGAGGATCCCGAACGTCTCGTCCATCTCGAGCATGTAGTCGACGCGAGCTTCACGCCGGTCCTCGCTGTCGAAGTAGCCCACGTCTCCGTTCGCGTCCTCGATCGCATGGGAGACCTCCTCCCACATGGTCTTTCCGAACGCGGCGCACTCAGCAGCCGTCAGAGTCCGCGGGTCTCTGCGCACGGTGATCACACCGTCTAGGTACTGGGCGTTGGCCGAACCGCGCAGGCCCGCTGGATTCACCTCCACCACCTGGGCCAGCAGGGTCGACCGGTAGCGCTCCTTGGATCCACGACTGGTCCACTTGGAGAACCTGTGCCCGTTGGCCTCTTGCAGGTAGTCCAGCAGGCAGCGGTAGGCCGCCGCCAGCATCTGCTTCTGGCCCTTCTGCGGCGTCGCGGATCCGCGGACGATGGCCAGGTCGATGGTCACGCTGGGACCACCGCACACGCCGGAGTCGTTGCAGTTGCGTGATGAGAGGGAGGCCGACAGCGACCCTACGACCCCGGATGTGGTAGCGGAACTCGTGGCCTTCGTCGTCAGGTTGAAGGGTGTGGTGTACGTGCCCCCGTAGACGCGTTGAGAGAAGGAGGTCCCCGTGGCTCCGGTCAGGGATGCGCTCTGCGAGAGGTTCGTCACGTATCCCTGGG
>JALOLM010000038.1 GCA_025455985.1 Candidatus Nanopelagicales bacterium
CGAGGGCGGGTTCGGCGCCGGCGAAGAAGGCGCCGTCACGTAAGGCCCCCGCGAAGAAGGCGGCCGCCACGAAGACGCCGGCGAAGAAGGTCGCCACGAAGAAAGCCCCGGCCAAGAAGGCCCCAACTGCCAAGCGGACGCCGACGAAGAAGGCCCCCGTCAGCAAAGCCCCCGCCAAGAAAGCCCCCGCCAAGAAACGAGCAAGGAAGACTGCGTGAGCCCTGCACCCAAGTCAATCGTCATCATCGGAGGAGGCCCAGCGGGCTATGAGGCGGCTCTTGTCGCCGCTCAGTTCGGCGCCGACGTCACAGTGGTCGAAGACGTCGGAATCGGCGGCGCCGCCGTGTTGACCGACTGCGTTCCGAGCAAGACGCTGATCGCGACCGCGGAGCGAGTGGGCAGGGCGAACATCTCCGGACAACTCGGGGTGCGGGTGGCTGGTGAGGTCCCCGGCCCCCACACCGTCAGCGTTGACTTCGAGTTGCTGAACAAGCGGGTGCTCGACCTGGCCGAGGCCCAGAGTCAGGACATCGCCGGCAGACTGCGGGATGCCGGGGTCACCATCATCAACGGCCGCGGCCGGCTGGTCGCCCAGAACGCCGTGGAGGTGGCAGGCCAGAGGTTGCCCGCCGACGTCATCCTCCTGGCGACCGGCGCCCGCCCCCGGCAACTGCCCTCCGCGATTCCCGATGGCGAGCGGATCCTCACCTGGCAACAGTTGTACGACCTGTCCGAACTGCCCGAGCGCCTGATCGTGGTCGGCTCGGGCGTCACCGGCGCGGAGTTCGCCGGGGCATACACCTCCCTGGGCAGTCAAGTGGTCCTGGTGTCCTCGCGCGAGCGGGTACTACCCACTCAGGATCCCGACGCCGCGGAGGTGCTCGAGGTCGTCCTGCAGCAGCGTGGGATGGAACTGGCGCCGCAAACCCGGGCCGAGTCGGTCGAGCGCACCGAGCACGGCGTGATCGTGACGCTGCATGACGGAACCGTACTGTCGGGCAGCCACTGCCTGATGGCCGTCGGGGCGGTGCCCAACACCGCTGACCTGGGTTGTGAGGACGCCGGTGTCGAGCTTGACGCCGGCGGTTACATCCGGGTCGACCGGGTATCGCGAACCAGCATCAACGGCGTCTACGCCGCGGGTGACTGCACGGGGGTGCTGCCGCTGGCCAATGTCGCGGCGATGCAGGGGCGGATCGCGATGTGGCACGCATTGGGTGAGGCTGTGTCACCGCTGGATCTCAAAGTGGTGAGCAGCAACGTCTTCACCGATCCCCAGATCGCCAGCGTGGGGGTCACACAGGCACAGGTGGACTCCGGGTTGGCGCGTGCCCACGGGATAAAGCTGCCCCTGGCGACGAACGCACGCGCGAAGATGCAGGGCTTCGAGGACGGCTTCGTGAAGATCTTCTGCCGGGTCTCGGGGACCGTCGTGGGAGCAGTGATCGTGGCCCCGAACGCCAGCGAACTGATCTACCCGCTGGCCCTGGCCGTCGACCTCGGGCTCAATGTCGACGACCTTGCGACGACATTCACCGTGTACCCATCGATGAGCGGATCGATCGCCGAGGCGGCGCGACGGCTGCACAGCACGGAATGACGTAAGCGTCACCAGCCGCCGAAGTCGCCGCCCCCGAAGCCTCCACCGCCGAAGTCCCCGCCGCCGAAATCGCCTCCACCGAAGTCCGAACCGCCGCCGGTGTCGCCCCAGCCGCCACCGCCGTACATCATGGGGCCGGTCATCATGTTGGCGAGCATCGTGCCGACCAGGATCGTGGAGAACAGGTCCATTCCACTGTTGCCGTAGTAGCCACTGGCGTACCCGCCGTACTGCGGTCCCGCCTGCCAGTAAGGCTGGCGGCCGCCGTTCGCAGCGGTCACCAGACGCACATCCGGATCCAGACCGTCGTCCACCGTGGCCGCACACGCCGCGCAGGCGGGGACGTCACGGGCGGTTGTGGTGCCCATTGGGGTGTAGGAGACATCCTTGACGCTCAAGCCGTGGCGCGGGTCGAAGAAGCACGGCGGCCTGCGGTCGGGAAGTGGTTCACCGGCCAGGCGTGCCTGCACACAGGCGACCCGGAATCGGCCCTCGTCGAGGGCCTCGGTCACGGTGGCGGCTTCGGCCGGTTGGGACATGGTGTCCGATGAGCGCTTGGCCTTGTCGTACTGGTCGAGGGCGGCCATCCAGTCCGCGCGGTTGTCATCGGTGGTGATCGCCGCAGAATCCACCGAGTCCAGCGATTCACCGAAGGCCGTGATGTCCTCGTCGATCGTCTCCTTGACCGAGGCCAGTGCCAACGCGTCGGCCTTGTCGCGCTTGCGCTTGCCCATGTAGAACAGACCCCCGACGCCCGCGGCCACAGCGCCGAGTACGAGCACGGGGAGAAGCGCGTTGCCGCCGGACTCCTGCGTCGTCTCGGTCTGGGTGACCGTGCCGCCGGAATCGATGGTCGCGACATTACTCACGTACTGGCTCAACACGGCGAAGACGCCATTGTCGCGTTGCTGCTGGAATGCAGAGGTGGCAGCGGCAGGGGTCGTGGAGCGGAACTGGCTGCCGACAACTGCAGCGTAGGAGCCAGGCTCGCCGACGTTGGTGCGCAGGTACGTCACAACGTCCTCGGTGGACTGACTGCCCTTGGCGGCGTCAGGCAGGATCGCGATGAAGACCGACGAACCGCTGGCAGCGATCTGGTCGCGCAGGTTGTCGGCCTCCGAATCGGTCAGCGCATTCTCCGCCTCTGGATCGTTGTAGACCGGGTCGGACTGCAGCGAGGTCACGACCTCGTCAATGGTCGTGGCCGATGCCGGAGAGACCACCAGCCCCACGAAAACGGCCGAAAGAACTGCTACGAGTGCCCGTCTCATGGTTGGCCTCCAGATGGTCAATCCTTGATTTCGCAGAGAACTGTCCCTGTAGGAACTGTACTTCCGATTTCGGCATTCAGCCCAGTGACAGTTCCGGCTTTGTGCGCGTTGAGGGGTTGCTCCATCTTCATCGCCTCGAGAACGACGATCAGTTCACCGGCCTCGACGCTCTGGCCCTCCTCCACGGCGACCTTGACGATCGTCCCCTGCATCGGAGCGGTCAGCGAGTCACCGGACGCGCCACCGGCGCCGGCCTTCTTGGCCCGCTTCGTGGCACGCTTGGCCCCGCCCCCGGCGGGAGCGGCCGCACCCACGCTCAGAGCGGCGGGAAGTGTGACCTCGATCCGCTTGCCGCCCACTTCGACGGTGACGGCCTGACGCTCGCCTTCGGACTCCTCGGCGGCTTCGGTGCCACCGTACGGCGGGATCTGGTTGTCGAAGCTGGTCTCGATCCAGCGGGTGTGCACCGTGAACGCCTGCTTGGGGTCCAGGGGTGCGAACGCCGGGTCCTCGACCACGACCCGGTGGAACGTCAAGGCTGTGGCGATGCCCTCGACCTCGAACTCCGCGAGTGCGCGCCGGGCGCGCTCAAGGGCTTCCTGCCTGGTGGCGCCGGTCACGATGAGTTTGGCCAGCAGGGAGTCGAAGTTGCCGCCGATGACATCGCCGGTGGTGAAGCCCGCATCGAGCCGGACGCCCGGGCCCGACGGTGGCTTCCAGACGGTCAGGACACCGGGGGCCGGCAGGAAGTTGCGCCCAGGATCCTCGCCGTTGATCCGGAATTCGAACGAGTGCCCACGCAGTTCGGGGTCTTCGAAGCCGAGCGCCTCACCGTCGGCGATCCGGAACTGCTCGCGCACCAAGTCGATGCCGGCGACCTCTTCGGAGACCGGGTGTTCGACCTGAAGCCGGGTGTTGACCTCGAGGAAGGAGATGGTGCCGTCCTGGCCGACGAGGAACTCACAGGTCCCCGCGCCCACGTAGCCGGCCTCCTTCACGATGGCCTTGCTGGCGCGGTAGAGCTCGGTCACCTGCGCCTCGGACAAGAACGGAGCCGGTGCTTCTTCGACAAGCTTCTGGTGGCGGCGCTGCAGCGAGCAGTCGCGGGTTGAGACCACGACCACGTTGCCGTGGATGTCGGCCAGGACCTGGGTCTCGACGTGCCGGGGGTTGTCCAGGTAACGCTCGACGAAGCACTCGCCGCGGCCGAAAGCGGCCACCGCCTCGCGCACGGCCGAGTCATAGAGCTCGGGAACCTCGTCGAGAGTCCGGGCCACCTTCAGGCCGCGCCCGCCGCCGCCGAAGGCCGCCTTGATCGCGATGGGCAGGCCGTTCTCCTTGGCGAACTCGACGACCTCGTCCGCGCCGGACACGGGGTCTGGAGTTCCGGCAACCAGCGGTGCGCCTGCCCGCTGTGCGATGTGCCGGGCCGAGACCTTGTCGCCGAGCGAGCGGATGGCCGAGGGGGGCGGTCCGATCCAGATCAAACCGGCGTCAATGACGGCTTGGGCGAAGTCGGCGTTCTCGCTCAAGAAGCCGTAGCCCGGGTGGACTGCGTCTGCCCCGCTGCGTTTGGCGACGTCGAGCAGCTTGTCGATGACCAGGTACGTCTCAGCAGCGGTCTCGCCATCCAGCGAGTAGGCCTCGTCGGCGGCCTTCACGTGCTGGGCGTCCCGGTCGGAGTTCGCGTAGACGGCCACACTGGCCAATCCCGCATCCCGACAGGCACGCGCGACCCGGATGGCGATTTCCCCACGGTTAGCAATCAGGACTTTACGCACAACTTGAGTCTAGGAGTAGGCCCGTTGGTCCCACGGGCGGGGCTGACCTGCCGTCACCTGCGGTCACCTGCGGTTGGTGAGAGGTTGTGCTGTCGGTAGAAATTCCACGCGTTGTTTCGCTCACCAACGGCACAACCTCTCACGGGGGTCCTATGCGTACGATCGGCGCATGCGCCTGATCCTCGCCTCCGCCTCGCCGTCGCGCCTGCGCCTGTTGCGCGCTGCGGGGATCGACCCGGAGGTGGTTGTCAGCGATGTCGATGAAGAGGCGTTGGCCGGCACCATGCCGAATGCCGATCCCACAGAGCTCGCCCTGGCGCTGGCACAGGCCAAGGCCCTGGATGTGGCCGCCCGAAGACCAGGTGAATTGGTCGTGGGCGCTGATTCGGTGCTCGAGGTGGACGGTCGCAGCCTTGGCAAACCGCTGATCCCCGAGGTCGCGATCGCCCGCTGGCACGAGCTGCGCGGGCGTACGGCGCGTCTGATCACCGGGCATTGTCTGGTGCACCCAGCGGGGGTCAGCGCCGCTGCCGCAAGCACAGCAGTCCACTTCGCGAATCCCGACGATGCCGAGATCGAGGCCTACGTGGCAACGGGGGAGCCGCTCAACGTGGCCGGCGGCTTCACTCTCGACGGCTATGGATCGGCGTTTGTGCGTGGAATCGACGGTGACGCTGCGAACGTGGTGGGTCTCGGGATCCCGCTATTGCGCGAAATGGTGCGCGAAGCCGGTCTGGACTGGACCGCCCTGTGGAACTACGCCCCGGTGACGGTCAGGGATCCCGACTCGTCCTGGGCGTAACGCAGGCGGTTGATCACGACCTCGTCGCCGTCGTAGCTGATCGGGACCTCGAGGTCGTCCCAACAGGCCATCGCAACAGCCTGACCGTCGAGCCGGTGCAGGGGACGCAAGTGCTCGTCGCTGTCGACCACGCGACCGTCGATGTGGAACTCCAGGCGCGGGGCGGTGACCCGTACCCACTCCGGTCGGGTCGTGACTTTGACGCCCTTCTCCGGCGTGCGACGCACACGGGGACGTACCACGACGATGTCATCGGCGGGGACCGGTCCGATGAACCAGTGGCCGTCCTTGCGCTCGGCGGGGACGAGCTCGTCGGCCCGTGCCTGCGCCAGCGCCACGCAGATCTCCGGGCTGCGCAGACGTGCCGTGCGTGAGGCCAGCCGCGGCCACGGTCCGAGTGCTGCCTCGGCTGCCTCGTCGACGAACTCATCGGCGATCTGGGCGGTGGCCTCCACGTAAGCCCCCTGCCGTTCGGCGGGCATGTGGGGCAACTGGCGCGGACCCAGGTAGCGCAGCAGTTTGCGCCGGTAAAGATCCAGGATGATCTCTTCGGAGTGCTCGGGCAGCTGGCGGGCCGAGGCCATGATGCTGGCAACGCTGCGGCCATGGGCCAGAGGATCACGGGGGGCGTAGGAGATGTTGGTGCCCTCCCTGCCCATGTAGTGGTAGCCGAGCCGTTCGCCGAAGCGGCTGATGCGGCCGCCGCCTACGTACGCCCGGGCGACCAGTTGACCGTCTTCGAGGGGTACCCGGTCCTCGGTGAAGCGCAGACCCAGTCCCTCGAAGTAGGCGCGGCGGAACAACTTGTGGGGAGTGAGGCTCAGGAAGGCCTCGCGAGGATCGAGGTCCACGTTGCTCTCGTACACGGACTCGCGCGCGGAGAACGCGTGGCCCTCGGCGATGACCACGGGCAGGACGACGTCGCTGTCGTGGGCGTCGGCGAAACCGACCAGGTCGGCCAGAAGTGAGGGTTCGCACCAGTCGTCGGCATCGGCGAAGAACAGGTACCGGCTCTCGCTGAGGTCGATGCCCACGTTGCGGGGCCGGCCGGGCCACCCGGAGTTGGGCTGATGCAGCACGTGGAAACGATCGTCGGTCGCGGCGATCTGGTCGCAGAGGCTTTCCGAGCCGTCCGTGGAGCCGTCGTCGACCAGCCACACATCGAAGGAGTCAGACGTCTGCGCCCGCAGGCTGTCGATCAACTCGGGGAGGTATGGACCCTTGTTGAACACCGGGACGATGACGCTGACGTCGATCACGGCTGGGGCATTCCTGAACGCCACCACGCGCCCGGCCCTGGGCTTGGGGTGCCGCGAAGCGCGGGCCGTGCCCAGTTGGACGTCACCGGCTCAGCGGGCGACTCGGTGGAGGCGCTGGCCGCAGCAGTCAAGAGGCTGACGACAACCGCGAGTTCCTCATCGCTGGGGTTGCCGTGCACCACCTCGAACCGAGTGCTCACAGGGGAATGTTCCCATGCTTCTTGGGCGGCAGCACCTCACGCTTGGTGCGCAGGGCCCGCAGCGCCTGAACCACCTGGGTGCGGGTCTCGTGCGGCATGATCACGCGGTCGACATAACCCCGGTCCGCGGCCAGGTACGGGTTGGCCAAGGTGTTGTCGTACTCCTCGATCAGGCGTGCCCGTTCGGCCTCGGGATCCTTGGCCGCGGCCACCTCTTTGCGGTACAGGATGTTGACCGCACCCTGGGCGCCCATGACCGCGATCTGGCCGGTGGGCCAGGACAACTCCACGTCCGCGCCGAGGTGCTTGGAACCCATGACGACATACGCCCCGCCGTAGGCCTTGCGGGTGATGATCGTGACCTTCGGAACGGTGGCCTCGCCGTAGGCGTAGATGAGTTTGGCGCCGCGACGGATGATGCCGTTCCACTCCTGGTCGGTTCCGGGCAGGAAGCCCGGCACGTCGACGAAGGTGATGACGGGGACGTTGAAGGCGTCGCAGGTGCGCACGAATCGCGAGGCCTTCTCGCTGGCGTCGATGTCCAACGTGCCGGCGAACTGCATGGGCTGGTTCGCGACCACGCCCACGGATCGGCCCTCCACCCGGCCGAACCCGATCACCATGTTCGGGGCCCAGAGCGGCTGAACCTCCAGGAACTCCTCATCGTCGAGGACGTGCTCGATCACGGTCTTGATGTCGTAGGGCTGGTTGGGGGAGTCCGGGATGATCGTGTCGAGTTCGCGGTCGGCGTCGGTGATGCTCAGGTCGGCGGGTGCGTCGAACACCGGCGCGGGATCCATGTTGTTGCTCGGCAGGTAGCTCAGCAGGCTCTTGACGATGTCGAGCGCGTCCTGCTCGTCGGCACCCATCATGTGGGCTACGCCGGACTTGCTGTTGTGGGTGCGCGCGCCACCGAGTTCCTCGAACTCGACATCCTCGCCGGTCACCGTCTTGATGACGTCCGGACCGGTGATGAACATGTGCGAGGTCTTGTCGACCATGACTGTGAAGTCGGTGATCGCCGGGGAGTAGACCGCCCCTCCGGCGCACGGTCCCATGATCAAGGAGATCTGCGGGACGACCCCCGAGGCGTGCACGTTGCGCTGGAAGATCTCGCCATAAAGGCCCAGGGAGACGACGCCCTCCTGGATGCGTGCCCCGCCGGAGTCGTTGATCCCGATGACCGGGACGCCGGTGGCCATGGCCATGTCCATGACCTTCACGATCTTTTCGCCGAAGACCTCGCCGAGTGAGCCACCGAATACTGTGAAGTCCTGGGCGAACACGCAGACCGGCCGGCCGTCGATCGTGCCGTACCCCGTGACGACGCCGTCGCCGTAAGGGCGGGTCTTCTCCAGGCCGAAGTTGTTCGAGCGGTGCCGGGCCAACTCGTCGAGTTCGACGAAAGAACCCTCGTCCATGAGCCACTCGATGCGCTCCCGGGCGGTCATCTTGCCCTTGGCGTGCTGCTTGTCGATTCCGCGTTTACCGCCGGCCTCGGAGGCGACTTCCCGGCGAGCCGCCAAGTCGGCCAGTTTCCCAGCGGTTGTGGTGAGGTCCGGAGTCGATTCTGCCGATTGGGCGCTCATGTTCATCACGTTAGCAACGTGTCGCAGGCGCTTCCCCAGCCGGTGAGGCCGACAACGCCCGGATCGCCGGTATTCATAGTGCGAGCCGGTATCCGCGCTTGACGACTGTCCGGATGAGCCCCGGCGCGTCCAGCGTCTCGCGCAACCGCGACACCGCCACATCCACGGCATGATCCCCACGTGGCCCACCGGGCAGAACCGCCTGCAGTGCCGACCTGGACACGATCACGCCCGGTTGTGCCGCCAACAGGTTCATCAGTTCGATCCCTGTCGGCGACAGGGGGATGACCCGAGCGTCCAGCACGACCGAGGTTCTGCGGATCCGTAACGCGCCGGCCGATGTGACCAGTGCGGGTCGGTCGGCGTAGTGCTGAACCACGGCGCGGGCCAGGCTGCCCAGACGGCTGCGTTCTGGCAGGATCGCGGGGACGCCGTGCGCAGTCAGCGGCGTGGCGCAGACTGGTCCCACCGCGGCCACAGTCACCCGACCGGCGGTGACGTGGGCTGTGAACTGCTGGGCGCGACCGGACTCGGCAAGTACCCGCCACCACGCATCCACCGCAAGCGCCGATGTGAAGCAGACGATGTCGATCCGGCCGTCTGCAGCGTCTTTGGTCGACTCCCGGACGGCGTCGGGATCGGCTGCCGGCCCCAGTCGGTAGGTGACCAATCCCACGGCATCGCCACCGGCGGACCGCACCGCGGTGTCGATCCCGTCTGCCCCGCCGGCATGGTGCTGCACGGCGACCCGTCGGCCCAACAGGTCGTGTTCGAGCAGATGGGCGATGACCTCCTGGGACGTCTCGTGGGGCGCGCTCCAATTGGCGCCGAGGCCTGCCGAGCGCACCGCGCCGACGGCCTTCGGCCCGCGAGCCACGATCTGAACCCCGGCCAGCATCTGAAGCAGTCGGTGCCCCAGCCCGGCGTAGTCCGCTGCCTCCACCCATCCCCGAAACCCCACGGCCGTGGTCACGACGACAACGTCCGGGGGGTTCAGCAGCAACTCCCGGGTGGTCCGGATCAACTCCGGATCGCTGGAGCACGGGACCAGGCTGAGCACGGGGGCGTGCACGGTCCGGGCACCACGCCGTTCGAACAAGGAGCACAGCTGATCTGCGCGCCGGTCGGCGGTCACGAGGACGGTGCAACCGGCCAAGGCCTGTCCGTCGGTCTCCGGCTCTTCTGCGCGAGCGCCTGTCGTGGGCAGAAGAGCACTCACGGCGGCCCGCTCAGGTCGTAACCTGCCAACTCCCCGATCACGATCGTGGCGGGCGCGCACACCGCGCTGCCGGATGCGTCGCGTAGAACCGTGCGTACGGTCCGCTGCCGTGGGGTTGAACCAGACTCGATGATCGCCACCGGGGTGTCGGGATCGACCCCGGCGGCCAACGCCTGCCCGACAAGACTGTCCAGTCGGGCGACACCCATCAGGATGACCGCTGTGAGGGCACGATCGCGCAGGCCGGCGAGGACGTGTTCCTGCAGGCCGTCGTGGCCGGACGACACATGCACCGCAGTGGACACCGCACGGTGAGTCACCGGAATACCCGCAAGTGACGGTGCCGCGAACGCACCTCTTTCGACCATGACGGCGCAGCTGGTCGAGGTCCTTTTCAACCACGATGCCGACGACAAGCGCGGCAGCGCTTTGAACCTGCGCGCATCGGTGTCCGCCCCGTTGCCGCTGCCTGAATGGCAGCTGCGTGCCGACGGCAGCGTGCACCAGGTACCGGCGGCCTATGCCTGCCGCACCCTGGTGCCGCATCTGCTGACGATCGGCGCGCAGATCCGCTGGTTGGGCACGCCACGCGCGGCGATCGAGGTACGCGCGCTGGTGGCCACCACGGGCGGCGAC
>JALOLM010000328.1 GCA_025455985.1 Candidatus Nanopelagicales bacterium
AACTGCTCGGCGGGCTGCCAACCAGCGATGTATTCACTGAAGGCGATGGTGTTGTCTTCGGCAAGCATCCACACCACATCGTTTCCGTCACGTTCAATCGCGAGGTGCGCAAGGCCCGATGCGGCCGGGTTCAACTGGGCAATCGATACCGACGGCTGCCAGACGCTGCTCAACAGTCGCGCGGATCTCAGGTTAGAGGTCTCATCGAGCCACACGAGTGTGCTGCCGTTGCGGGACAGCGCAAACGGCACGCGGCTTTGGGAGGCTGCGCCGGGCAGGACCGTACCCACGGTGATTGGAGACGACCAGGTCCCATCTTCGCGTCGGACGATCGATCTGAGCGCACCGGGAACGATGACCGGTGTGGTTGCAGATCCAGCCCAATCCACCCATGCCACCACGCGGGCATCTCTGGACATCTGCGCCCCGGCCACCTGGGCGCCGGCGATGAGTGTCTGCGCAGTCCCCCAGACATTTCCCGTGCGCTGCGCCCACAGGTAGCCGGTGCCTACGACCTCCATGAGAACGGCGTTGCCATCGGCACTCAACTGCACCGAGGACACACCGTTGGCACCCGGAATGGTCTTCGGTGCACTCCAGCTGCCAGCCGGACGGTAACGCGATGTGCGTACAGGACCGGGCCCCTGCGCCGAAGCGCTCCCGACCCACACTGCCACGCCACCGTAGTCGGACAACTGGATCGATCTACCGGCAGTCTGACTCAGGACCTGCGGCGGACCCCACGTCGACCCAGCGTGTGCTGGCGTGGGGACTGCACAGATCAGGCCAAGAACTGCGGCGCTGACGAGGAGACGGACATCGATTCGCATGGCGATCCCTCCCAACCGGGCGTACCCGGAGCCACACATTTCAAGCCTACGCCTCCCCTGTCAGCCACCTGCTAGGTCCGACCCGGGCCTCTAGCGCTTCGAACTCAGAATCCGTGTCTGCGAAATCTGGTTCCAACCCACGGTCTTTCCGTCCCGTGACAGAACTGCCTCGAAGGCATCCTTCGACAGGGTGCGCGCACGACTCCAGGTTCCGGCTTTCAGCGTCGCGGTCCGCAGCGCGTCGTCAGCCTTGTTGATCCAGAACAGGTTCTTCTTGCCCAGGATGACCTCCGGGTACTGCGCTCGTCCTGACCCGACGGAGGCGACAGAGCGCCACTGCCCATTGGCCAACGACGCGATCTTGATCTTGCCGTTGTCGGCCCCCCAGGCCACGCTCTTGGCATTCGGAGACACGGCGAAACTCTTCGTGGAATCAACCGTGACGTTTCCGACCGGCGACCAGGTCAACCCCGAGCGCGTTGCAGTGAAGATCCCGTCGACTGTGGAACGCAACCAGAAGACCCGCTCACCATTGGCTGAAAGCTGCACGCGGGCTATGTCCGGGTTGCTGGCATACGTCCTGATCACTTGTGGCGACGACCACATGCCCGAACCGCTCGCTACCGCTGCGACCAGGGACTTGCCCTCAGCGAGCCACACCAGTGTCCCGCCGTCTGCGGACAAGGCCACATTCGCCGCGACACTGGGGTACGCAACCGGGTCCATCTGCCCGATCACCGTTTCCGAACCCCACTGTCCATCGCGACCAACCGTGCGGCTCTTGAGGGTGCGCACTGGCACCGGAGGCGGCTGATAGGGATAGGCGTACGCATTCGGCGGCACATTCGGCGGTACCTCGACAGGCGGCGGCTGGACGTAGGACTCATTGACCCACACCACGGTCTTCGCATCGGAAGACATCTGCGCAAACAGCACCTTGCTGTCTGTGGAAAGTACCGTCGGCGCCGTCCACCCTTGCGCGCCTTGCGCCGTGGCGACTCCCAGTCCGACTTCAGACGCGATCAGAGCCGACTTGCCGTCGCCGCTCAACTGCAGACCCTGGGTCTCAGCCGTCCCCGGCATCTGCCCGGCCTCCGACCACCCCTTCTTGGGGCCGCGGTACACCGCGGTGAGGACCGGCCCGTTAGGGGTACCGAAGGTGGTCCGGTTCGTGCGGACCCAGGCCATCACCTGCCCGTCATCCGACACCTGCAACGCGCGTCCGAACTGGGGGCTCACTTCCTGCGGCGGACCCCAGGTACTGGCGGCGAGCGCTTGGGGCGCCGTCAGCGCCGCTGCTGCCACAGACACGCACACTGCGCTCAATAATCCGTGCTTGATTCTCATGGCTACCCTTCCTCTCCCCCCAGGAGGGTGGTCGCCACGGCACTGCCCGACGGCACATGCCATCCGGTGGCCACGACCCTGGTGAACCACCTCCAGCGTATCGCCGGAGCAAAAGGCTGACACCGCTCGCGAGGTCACGAATCGACCCTCATGGGCGCACCAATCGCAGGGCCAGGAGCCGCGTCGATTGTTGCGAAGTGGCAAGGACACGCCGGCGTGTCGGCGTAACTTCGCAACAGCGGGCGCGAGTCAGGGACGGTCGGAGCGAGTCAGCAACAGCGGGCGCAAGCCAGGGTCGGGCGAGTCAGGCCAGACCCTGCAGCACCTTCCAGGTCGCCAGCGCTGCCGCGGCCGCTTCCTGACCCTTGTCCTCACTGGCGTCGGGACCACCGGCACGATCCAGTGCCTGCTCAACGGTGTCGCAGGTGAGGATGCCGAAGCCGATAGGGGTGCCCGAGTCCAGAGCCACCCTTCCCAACCCATCGGTCACCGCGCCGCTGACATATTCGAAGTGCGGCGTTCCTCCGCGAACGATGACACCCAAGGCGACCACCGCGTCGTGCGTCACAGCAAGCCGTGCCGCCACGATTGGGATCTCGAAGGAACCCGGCACCCGCACGAGGTCCACCACCGCGCCACAGGCGTCCAGGTAGGTCTGCGCCCCCGACAGCAGTCCGGCCATCACGTCGTCGTGCCAACTGGCCGCGACGACCGCAACCCGAACCCCCTGGGCCTCGACGATGTCCTGGTCGGTCCTGCCCTGCCCACTCATCGGCTCTCCTCGTATTCATGTCCCATCAAGCGGGCCTTCGTGGCCAGATAGCGCTCGTTGTGCGGGTTGGCGGCGATGCGTAAAGGCACCCGCTCCTTGATGACGATCCCGAAGCCGTCGAGGCCGGCGCGCTTCGCAGGGTTGTTCGTGAGCAACCGCATCGACGTGACCCCGAGGTCGGCCAGGATCTGCGCCCCAGTGCCGTAGTCGCGGGCGTCGGCTGGCAGTCCCAGCGCAAGGTTCGCCTCGACAGTGTCGGCTCCGGTGTCCTGCAACTGGTAGGCCTGCAGCTTGCTCAACAATCCGATCCCCCGGCCCTCGTGGCCCTTCACATAGAGCACGATTCCGCGGCCCTCGTCGGCGACGGCCCGCAGTGCTGCCTCGAGTTGCGGACCGCAATCGCAGCGCAGTGATCCGAAGACGTCACCGGTCAGACACTCGGAG
>JALOLM010000329.1 GCA_025455985.1 Candidatus Nanopelagicales bacterium
GTCACCTCAGCAGTCTTACATCCCGGCAGCAGTCGCTGGTGGCGGGTTGTGGGAGTGGCATGGACCGGAGTGGTTGCCGTGCGGTTTTCCGGCAACTTGCTTGTCGGTTTTCCACTTTGCCTGGTGGGGCCTTGGAACCCATGCGGTTTTCCGGCGATCTGTTTGCCGGTTTTCCGCTTTGCTTGGCGGGGCGCCCCAGCTGTGCTCGCTGTGCGAGCCGATCTGCGTACTTTTGCGGTTGGCGCCCCCTCTTGATCAACCCGAGAAGTACCCCGATTTCATCATATTTCCGACATGTCGGGCGCCAAACCGTACTTTTCAGGTTGATCAAGAGGGTTTCGGCCTGCGGCCCAACCTGAAAAGTACTCCGCCACCCGAACCGGATTTCCGCTTTGCTTCCCAGCGTTGCCTACCGCCGCTTGCGGTACGCCTCGTACGCCTTGTTCCACATCGGGCGCAGCACGTGGTCCCATTCGCCGACGTACTCCAAAGCATCGCCGCCGGTCCCGACCTTGAACTGCACGAGTCCCAGCAAATGGTCCCCGGCCGTGAGGTTGTCGCTGATCCCGCGCAGGTCGTACACCGCGCACCCTGCCTCAAGGCTGTCGGTGATCATGCGCCACTGCACCGCATTCGAGGGCCGCACATTGCGACTGGCGGTGGTCGAGGCGCCGTAGGAGTACCACGCGTGGTCGCCGACGGTGACCAGTGTCGTGGCGGCCACCACCTCGCCCTCGTGCTGGGCCAGATACAGGCGCAAGCGCTGCGGGTCCTCGGCATTCATCGCGTCCCACATGCGCTGGAAGTAGCTCAAGCCCCGCGGCGTGAAGCCGTCGCGCTCGGCGGTCTCCACATACACGGGGTGGAACAGTGCCAAGTCCTCGCGCGTGCCCTCGACCACCTCGACACCGCTCTTCTCGGCCTTGCGCACATTGCGCCGCCAGAGCTGGTTGAAGCCGGCGAAGATCTCATCCGCGCTACGCCCGGCCAGCGGCAACTGGTAGACGTAGCGCGGCTGCACATCTCCGAAGCCAGCGCCGCCGCTGGGGTCCTGAGCCCACCCGCTGTCGCGCAGTGCCTTCTGCAGCCGCAGCCCAGTGGCCAGTTCCTCATCGGCCGGCACGTCGGCCAGCCTGCCGACCGTCTCGTCGGCGATCGCCCGCTTGACGGTGTCGGCGTGCCAGCGGCGGGTGCCGACCGCGGGCCCCATCTTCAGTGCGAAGGCGCCCTTGCTGCGCGCGTGGTCCAGCAGCGGCTGCATCCAGGCGGATAGATCGTCGGCGGCTTCGTCCCAAGGCAAGACCGGACCCTCGGGGATATAGGCCAAGTAGCGCTTAACACGCGGGACCTGCCGGTACAGCACCAAGGCGGCGCCCACGAGTTGCTCACCGTCGAACCAGCCCACCGACTCGCTGTCCCATTCGGCCTTGACCCCTGCCCACGCGGGGGTCTGTAGGAACGAGACGCTGCGCTGGTCCTGAACGAATGCCAGATGTGTCTGGGCCGTGATCGGCCGCACGGCGATGGTCACAGAAGATGAGTCTAGGCGGCGCCGGGCGCGCGAGACCTGAGGTCTGCACGCCCGGCAGGGTTTTCCACACCGGCGGGTCGGGCCACGGTCCTGATCGGTTACTCTGGAACAGCCGTGGTAATCGCCAACGGCAGACGCCTATGACCTCCTGTCACGGAAAGACCGTGGCCGCATGAGTCCAAAGGAGGTGGTCGCAGTTGCGTCCCTATGAAGTGATGATCATCCTCGATCCAGATCTCGAGGAGCGGACAGTTCAGCCCAGCCTTGAGGCCTTCCTGAACGTCGTACGCCAAGACAAAGGCACCGTCGACAACATCGACATCTGGGGCCGGCGCCGGATGGCCTACGACATCCAGAAGAAGACCGAAGGCATCTACGTGGTGCTGCACCTGACCTGCACCCCGCAGACCGTGGCCGAGCTCGATCGCCAGCTCAACCTGAACGAGTCGGTGTTGCGCACCAAGGTCCTGCGCCGCGTCGCCTGATTTGTTTGTCGTACCCCCTTGTCAGAATCCATGCCTGATCGAAAGGTGAACAACAATGGTCGGTGAACCCCAAATCAATATGGTGGGCAACCTTGTTGCCGATCCCGAACTGCGTTTCACCCCGTCGGGCGTGGCAGCAGCCAGCCTGCGCATCGCGGTCACGCCGCGAAGCCGGGACAACGCCACCGGGGAATGGAAGGACGGCGAGACCGTCTGGCTGTCCGGCACCGTCTGGCGTCAGTACGCCGAGAACGTCGCGGAGTCCTTGTCCAAGGGCACCCGCGTCATCGTGATCGGCCGGCTCAAGCAGCGCTCCTACGAGACGCGCGAGGGCGAGAAGCGCACCGTGTACGAGGTCGACATCGATGACATCGGTCCGGCCCTTCGGTACGCCACCGCGAAGATCCAGAAGACCGGCCGCGGAGCCACCACCAACGATGCCGCAGCAGCGCCTGCGTCGTCCGGCGGTGGCAACGACCCGTGGGGATCGCCTGCCAGCGGCGGCGATGCCTGGGGCGGCGCGGTCGACGAACCACCCTTCTAAACACCCATCCAACCCATTCCGGCCAGTTGGCCGGGCCCGACACATCGGAGCACCACAATGGCGAAGCAGCCACCTCGGCCCGTAAAGCCGATCAAGAAGAAGGCCAATCAACTCAAGGCCGCCGGCGTCACCAAGGTCGACTACAAAGATGTCCCCTTGCTGCGCAAGTTCATCTCAGACCGCGGCAAGATCCGCGCCCGTCGCGTCACCGGCGTGACGGTGCAGCAGCAGCGGGAGATCGCCAAGGCGATCAAGAACGCCCGCGAGATGGCGTTGTTGCCGTACTCGTCGACGGCTCGCTAGGAGAACCATGAAGATCATCCTGACGCAAGACGTGGACAACCTCGGCGCTCCTGGAGACATCGTCGAGGTGAAGGACGGCTACGGCCGCAACTACCTGCTGCCCCGCGGTTACGCGATCGGCTGGACGAAGGGCGCCGAGAAGCAGATCGACCAGATCAAGCGAGCCCGTTCGGCCCGGGAGATCCGCGGCCGGGAGCACGCCGACGAGGTGCGCACCCAGCTCGAGGCGCTGACGGTGAACTTCGCCGCCAAGGCCGGCGAGGCTGGTCGCCTGTTCGGCTCGGTGACTACCGCTGACGTCGCGGCGGCCATCAAGTCCGCCGGTGGCCCACTGGTGGAGAAGCGTGCCATCGAACTCGAAGGACACATCAAGCAACTCGGGGACTACCCGGTGCGTGTGGCCTTGCACCCCGGCGTGGACGCAACGGTCACCCTGCACGTGGTGTCGGCCTGACGCCTTCAATAGAGCAGACCGCAGTCGGCCGCCGTCGGATTTGTCCGCCGGCGGTCGACGCGTTCCATGACCGTCCGCATCACCACGGTGTGCCTGGGCAACATCTGCCGCTCCCCGATCGCTGCTGCCGTGCTGGCAGCCGAACTCGCGGATCTCGACGTCGAGGTTGACTCGATGGGCACAGCCGGCTGGCACGTGGGCCGGGGCGCCGACCCGAGGGCTCTGGAGGCCCTGGCGCGGGCGGGTTACGCCCTAGACCACACCGCCCGTCAGGCCAGTGCGGCGGCGCTCGCGCACAGTGATCTGGTGCTCGCCATGGACTCGGAGAACGCCGATGATCTGCGCCAACTCGGCGTTCACGCGGTGCTGATCCGCAGTTTCGACCCAGCCGCTGACGGCGTGGACGTACCTGACCCCTACTACGGGTCCTCGGAGGACTTCGACGACGTTGTCACGATGATCCAGGCGAGCGTCGCCGGGGTCAGGCAGTGGCTGGCAGATGCGGCCGCCCAAGCCTGAAGATCACAGCATCTATCAATTCTGTCCACATGTAACAAGCGGGTAAAATCCCTGATCAGAGCCAAGTTCTACAGATCACAAAGTTCGTTGACCCCAGGTTTTCCACAGCTTGTGACAGCCGACCCACTCTAACCGTCCACAGTGAGTTCACCGGTGTGTCCACAGGCGTTCTCGCCGGCATGAGAGTTTGCGACGTTTCTGTCAGACCCCGTCAGTACAACTGATACATGAGTCTGGACATGCAGCCTGTGGCCCCCGCTTCGTTCGAGCGCACGCCGCCGCAGGATCTGGCGGCCGAGCAGTGCGTGCTCGGCGCCATGATGCTGTCCAAGGACGCGATCGCCGATGTTGTGGAACGCCTGCGCGAAGAGGATTTCTACACCCCCGCCCACCAGAGCGTCTTCCGGATCATTCTTGATCTGTATGCGCGCGGCGAGCCTGCCGACGCCATCACGGTGTCCGCCGGCTTGATGGCCTCTGGGGAGTTGCAGCGGATCGGCGGCGCTCCTTACCTGCACACTCTGGTGGCCTCGCCGCCGCTGACAGCGAACGCCTCGTACTACGCGCAGATCGTGCGCGACGCCTCGATGCGCCGACGCTTGGTCGAGGTCGGCTCCCGCATCGTCCAGACCGGATACGCCGGCGAGGGCGAGGTCGAGGAACTGATCAACCGCGCCCAGGCCGAGGTGTACGAGATCACCCAGCGCACGACTGCCGAGGACTACGCCCCGCTGTCCGACCTGCTCGACGGCGTCTACACCGAGCTCGAGTCGATCCAGAACCACACCGGCGACATCATCGGGATCCCTACGGGCTTCATCGACCTTGACAAGTTGACCAACGGCCTGCACCCCGGCCAGATGATCGTGGTGGCCGCACGACCAGCCATGGGGAAGTCCACGCTGGGTCTGGATTTCGCCCGGTCGTGCAGCATCAAGAACGGCCTGACCAGCGCCATCTTCAGCCTGGAAATGAGCCGCAATGAGATCGTGATGCGTCTGCTCAGTGCCCAGGGCGAGCTGCCACTGCACCACATGCGGTCAGGGTCGCTCAACGAGCAGCAGTGGACCCGGATGGTCAACACCATGTCCGCGGTGTCCAATGCGCCGCTGTTCATCGATGACTCTCCCAACATGTCGATGATGGAGATCCGTGCCAAGTGCCGTCGGCTCAAGCAGCAGCACGACCTGCGGCTGATCGTTGTGGACTACCTGCAGCTCATGAGTTCGGGCAAGCGGGTGGAGTCACGCCAGCAGGAGGTCGCGGAGTTCTCCCGGGCGCTGAAGCTTCTGGCTAAGGAACTTGAGGTGCCGGTGATCGCCATCAGCCAGCTGAACCGTGGCCCCGAGCAGCGCACGGACCGCAAGCCGATGATGAGCGACCTGCGGGAGTCCGGCTCGATCGAGCAGGACGCCGATGTGGTGATCCTGCTGCACCGCGAGGACGCCTATGAGAAGGACTCCCCGCGCATGGGCGAGGCCGACATCATCGTGGCCAAGCACCGTAACGGCCCGACTGCGACCGTGGTCACCGCGTTCCAGGGGCACTACAGCCGGTTTGTGGATATGCAGCGGGGGTAGTGCGTCGTCAATCTGAGCGGACTCCGGATCAGTTAACGGCTCGGTACGTGCGCGCGAGCCTGGCTCGAACTCAATCGGCGTTGGTGTCGAGCGGCCAGCCACACCAAGACGCCCATCACCGCGAGAACGTCGGCGAATCCGGCGATCGAGGCCCACGGCAGTGAGATGTCGCCGCTGTTCAGGTTGTTGAAGAAGGCTCCCAATGGGGTGAGCAGCGGCCACAGCACTAGGACGTTGCGCACCAATGCGAACGCCGCGGCGTACACGACACCGAGTCCGAACAGGAACACCATCTCCGCGCCGCCCATGCCGTAGCCGACGTGATAGAGCCCGTACAAAGCGGCAGCCCCCGTGATCCCGGGGACCGTTCCGAAGCTTGCACACAGACGGGTCTGGACGAAACCGCGGAAGAAGACCGCTTCAAAGGCTCCGACTGTCAGCGACATGACCAGCAAGGGCACCCAGTCCTGGGCGGCCGGGTATGAGTAGCCGAACAGCGTGAGCGCGTACTGCACCGCAGCGAAGCACACGGCCAGCACGGCCGTTGTACGCCAGTTGTCGAGCCGCAGCCCCAGATCGGACAAGGGCCGGCGCCGCAGCCAGACCGTGTAGACGAGGGGGCCGCCGAAGCCGACCAGCATGCCCGCGGCGAAGGTCAGGAACAGGCCCGCGACGTTACCTGTGCCAAAGACCGTGAAGGCCACCCGGAACAATGCCACGACCGCCAGGTAAAGAAGTGCCACGGCCAGCACGTCGCGTGTGTCGGTTGAGACTCTCTGCAGTGGCTTGGGGCCAATGATCGCCGCCAGGGCGAGGCCAGACAGCGGGATCACGACGCCGTACACGGTGAGGTTGAGGAACTCCAGCGAGACTAGGGCGAGCACCACCCAGATCACCCACAACCGCCATCGCCAGCGGTCAGACATCTGAGCCAGCATCGCAGGCCTCCAGTTCCAGGGTACTCCGGTGGCAACTAGCGAAATCGGTTTTGTCATACCCCTGTGTGAGGGTGTGACTGGCGGCAGTGAGTCCGTCGATGGCGCACCTTCCGCGGTCTTGTCCGTGCGCTTCTCTTTCTGGGATCCGAGTGCGATGGGGGGTGTGTGGTGGCGTTCTTCCAGGTATCGACGGCGGCGTTGCGGCGCGCCCGG
>JALOLM010000330.1 GCA_025455985.1 Candidatus Nanopelagicales bacterium
GCCTGCGCGAAGCCCGGGTTCTCGGACAGGAATCCGTACCCCGGGTGGATGGCGTCGGCGCCTGCCCGCGCAGCCGCGCGCAGGATCTCGCCCGCGTCGAGGTACGACTCGATGGTCACCGCGAGATCCGCGCTGCGCGTGTGCAAAGCGCCGCGGTCGGCCTCGGTGAAGACGGCCACCGTTCCATGCCCGAGCCTGCTGGCCGTCCGGAACACCCGGCAGGCGATTTCACCACGGTTCGCGACGAGGATCCTCACAAACTTGACGCTAGTGTCAAGTTCCGGTCCGGGTCAAGGGGACTCCCGCACTCGAACAGCCGATCCGCGCGCCAGGGTCTGTACGTCGCTGCATGGCGGGTTTACGCTGATCAGACCGCGCTGCGAGGAGTCACTCATGGGCCGTCATCGTTCACCCATCCTGTTGGCAATGGGCCTGACGCTTGCCATCTCAATGCCGGCCGCACCCACTTGCCATCTCAATGCCGGCCGCACCCACCGCCGCGCAGGCACCCGAGTCAGCCACCCTGTCGGCCAGCCAGACCGTTCGGGTCAAACTCAAGACCTCCTGGGGCGTCAAGCGGGCCAAGCAACTGAAGGTCAAAGACGGCGCGATGACCTGCAAGGTCACCAAACTCGTGCGCAAGAAGAAGAAGCCCGCTAAGGCGGCCGTTCTCAGTTGCACCACACCCGCAGGTGCCACAGCGGGCAGTTCGATCAAACTCACAATCATCGTGAAGGGCAAGAAGGGCGCGAAAGTCAGCAAGCAAGTTGTGGTGTCTGCAGACCCCGGACCCGGACCTGGTCCCGGTCCCGGACCTGGCCCCGGACCGGTCAACAAGCCCACCACCTCAGCTGGCCCGATTTCGCGGGTCAACTCCGACGCCAACGGCAACGGCGGCAACTCCGAGGCGGGTAGCGCCACGTGGTCTCCGGATGGGACGAAGGTCGCGTTCTACTCCAAGGCCACGAACCTCGTGCCAGGCGTGAATGACGGGTGCGCCCACGTGTACTTGAAGACACTGGCCACCGGGGCGATCCGGGTCGTGGACACCGCTGCGAACGGCACCCTGGGCAACGGGTGCCCGTCGGATCCGGGCATCAATATGGGACTCGGCTTCTCGCCGCAGGGCGACTGGCTGCTGTTCTGCTCGGCGTCGAGCAACCTGCATCCGTTCGATCCGGTGCCAGGCGACGAGGACGTGTTCGGCAAGAACCTGAACAACGGCGACGTCGAGTGGTTCGGGTACGGGTGCGGCTGGCCGACCTGGTCACCGGACGGGACGAAGATCGCCTTTGCATCCGACATCGACTTCTGTGGCTGGAACAACAACGGCGAGTGGGACGTGTTCTGGATCGACCGCGACAGCCAGTTGCAGAACACCTGCGTGGACTTCCACCGCGTGAGCACCGACAGCAACGGCAACCAGCAGACGTGGAACGGACCCATGGACTCCGAACGACCGGTCTGGTCACCGGACTCCACGAGGATCATGTTCGAGTCGTATTCGCCATTCCTGGTACCCAACGACACCAACGTGAACGTCGACCTGTTCATCAAGAACATCACCAACAACGCCACCACCCGGGTTTCCACGAACAGCCAGGGCGGCCAGGTCAGCGGGATCTCAGAGCGCGGGGCGTGGTCTCCGGACGGCAGCCGGATCGCGTTCGACTCGAAAGCTAACGACGTGGTGCCCGGTGACACCAACGTGCACGAAGACATCTTCGTGAAAAACCTCAGCAGCGGTGCGGTCACTCTGATCTCCACCAACGCCCTTGGCCAGCCGGCATTGTTCCCGAACCGGCGGCCGAGTTGGTCCCCCGACGGCAACTCGATCGCGTGGGAGTCCGAGGCGGTGGATCTCGTGCCCAACGACGTGAACATCCGGCGCGACATCTTCACCAAGAACCTGGCCACCGGGTTCACGCAGTTGGTCTCTTCCAACGCCAACGGCGTGCAAGGCGAGAGTGCCTCGAACGTGTTCAGTTCCGCACCCAGGGTGTGGTCGCCGGACGGGACCCGCATCGTGTTCATGTCCTCCGCACAGAACCTCGCGCCAGGAGATGGCAACGCATTCCAAGAGGACATCTTCGTCAAGACCCCCTGACAGCAGATCTCATCGCCACGGGCGTTGTCAGGCGTCCACCTGATCTGGTTGGGGGTTGAGGGCTCCCAGTAGGTACGCCGAGATCCCGATCGCCGCGAAGGCAACCAGAAGCATCGTTGCCACCGCCGTCAACGCGTCGCCTGTCTGGCCGTACAACCCCGGCACGTAGGACAGAGCCAGACCATCGAAGATCAGCGCACCCGACATGCCGCCGACCACCGCGGATATGGGTTCCACCTTGCGGGTGGCCGCGACGGCACGCAGCATCCAGACTGTCGGCGGGCCGGCCACAACCACCGCGACCAACAGCAGGACGTAGCCGACCGGATCGATGAACACGGATCCCGGGATGAGGCTGATGATCACTGCGACGATCGCCGCAACGACCACCCCCACCGAGAACCCCCAGGGAAAACCGGACCTGCGCATTCCAACACCTCCAGAAATGTAGTTGTTACTACACTAGGTCACGATTGAAGTGATCGCTACACTTTGGCCGTGGGGTACCGGCATCGGCGCGAAGACATGCTTGAGGCAGCCAAGGAGATCGCCCGATCCGACGGGCTGGGTGCACTGAGTTTCGGGCGCGTGGCCAGGCAACTCGGGACCAACGATCGCACTGTCGTTTACTACTTTCCCTCCAAGGCGGAATTGATCGGCGCTGTGCTCGTGTCGTTGGGGGAGGATCTCCAGGACCTGCTGGCGGAGGCATTTGGGGAAGAGCCGTTGCCGCCCTCGGATCTGGGCCGTCGGGCGTGGAAGGTACTGGCCCGCGACGAAACGCAGCCCATATTCGCGCTGTTCTTCGAGATCCTGGGGCAGGCAGCGGTGGGGGCCTCGCCGTTCGTCGACCTGGCCCCACTACTCGTCAACGACTGGCTGCGGTGGCTCGAACCAAGGATCGCGATCGCTGATTCCGACAGACGCCACTGCGCGGCACTTGCGCTGCTGGCCCAGATCGACGGGTTGCTCCTTCTGCGAACAGCTGCTGGCTCAGACGCCGCGCACGATGCGGCTGGAGTGCTCGGCTTCTGCTGACGGCCTCGCATTGTGCTGTGACTCTCAGTCAGTCCCAATCCGCCCCCGCAGACGGGCTTCACCCCTGACCACTGGCGAACCTGCGGCGATCGGGGCTAGCGTCACCGGAGTGGAGCACATTCTCGATACCCCGGATTTCCTGCGCACGCTTGCGCAGTTGTCCGAGGAAACCGGCACACCCGTTTCCAAGCTCAGCGAGGAGGCGCGTGCTGATCTCAAGGAGATGGCTGTCAAGCCCGGCGGGATCTCCGTGGCCGCCTGGGACCGGTTCACTCAGTGGATGGCGCGTGCCTACAAGGTCGACTACGACCCCCAAGCAGTGGAGCGGTTGCGCGAGCTCAACGCGACCTCTGGTCTTATCTTCTTGCCCAACCACCGGTCCTACCTCGACCCCCTGGTGCTGCGCTGGGCTCTGGAGCAGCACGGGTTCCCCCCGAACAACACGCTGGGTGGGTCCAACCTCGCTCTGTGGCCGATGTCCGAGATCGGCAAACGCAACGGCATCGTGTTCATCCGCCGGGAGTTCCGCGACGACCACCTCTACCGCGCGGTGCTGAAGACGTATTTGGCCCACTTGATGGAGAACAAGCACAACCTCGAGTGGTACATCGAGGGC
>JALOLM010000039.1 GCA_025455985.1 Candidatus Nanopelagicales bacterium
CACAGCACTCTGCCCTTCACAGGGTGAACACTCCCGGCGCAGTCGGCAGATCGAGCCGGTCGGGATCGTTCCACGGGTCCACAGCGTCCATCGATCGGGGCGCCTGACGAATCGGTCTTCATGTCCAAGTCGTTCATCGCGCCCGCGGTCGCCGTCTGTCTGCTGGCGGCGCCGGCTGCTGCTCACGCGAACACCCGCGATCTGCCCCGTCCCAGCCGCTCGGAGGCGCCGGCCCGCTTCGGGACGATCGCCTACTCCCAGTGGTACGCCAAGGAGGCCTCCGCGATCCGCTACGGCTGGGGTCCCAGGCAGTACCGGGCGCTCAAGACGTTGTGGTTCCACGAGTCGAGCTGGAACCACAAGGCCGTCAACCCCTCGTCAGGGGCATGGGGGATTCCGCAGTCGCTGCCCGCGCGCAAGATGCGCACGCACGGTTCGGACTACAAGACCAACCCGGAGACGCAGATCGACTGGGGTCTGGACTACATCAAGAGCCGCTACGGCAGCCCTGTGAAGGCCTGGGCGTTCTGGCAGCGCCACCACTGGTACTGAACACCGGTGTGAGCCGGTTCACGATTCGCGGGCAGGTGCATCGGGCATGACCTGAGTGTCAAGAAAACGACCCTCAGGAGACACCCCTCATGGCTTCCAAGAAGACCGCCGCCGTTGCCGGCGCTGTGACCATCCCGTTGCTGCTGGGCATCGGTGCCGCCCCGGTGCTTGCCGAAGATACGCCGGCCCCGACCGCCCCGATTTCTGAAACGACCGCCAAGGTCACTGCGTCCGGCACGGCGAAGAAGGTGCACAAGAAGACCGCACCTTCGCGCAGCAAGGCCCCGCACAAGTACGGCTCCGTGTCCTACAACAAGTGGTACGCCAAGAACTACATGGACTACAAGTACGGCTGGGGCAAGGGCCACTACAAGAGCCTGGTGAAGCTGTGGAACCACGAGTCCGGCTGGAACCAGCGGGCCCACAACGGATCCTCAGGCGCCCACGGCATCCCGCAGGCGCTGCCCGGGTCGAAGATGGCCTCCCACGGTAAGAACTGGAAGGCCAACCCCGAGACCCAGATCAAGTGGGGCCTGTCCTACATCAAGGGCCGTTACGGAACCCCGAACGGTGCCTGGAAGGCCTTCCAGAACAAGGGCTGGTACTGATCCTTCGTGCGAACCACCCGAAGCCCCCGCGAGTATGGAACGCGGGGGCTTCGTGGTGTGCGGTGGGCCTGCGTGCGAAGTGCTGAGGGGGGCGGGGGCCGCGACTCGGGCCGCGACTCGCGCCGCTAGTCGGCTGGAGGACCGACCGGGATGCGGTTGGCGATCGGGCGCATGGTCTCGGCGAAGAAGTCGTTGCCCTTGTCATCGACCACGATGAACGCGGGGAAGTCCTCGACTTCGATACGCCACACTGCTTCCATCCCGTGCTCGGGGAAGTCGAGCACCTCGACCTTGCGGATGCAATCCTGCGCCAGCCTTGCCGCGGGCCCGCCGATCGACCCCAGGTAGAAGCCCCCGTTGCTCTGGCAGGCTTGGGTGACCTGCTTGGAACGGTTACCCTTCGCCAGCATGATCATCGATCCGCCGGCCTTCTGGAACTGGTCGACGTAGGAGTCCATGCGCCCAGCCGTCGTGGGTCCGAACGATCCCGAAGCGTAGCCCTCCGGGGTCTTGGCCGGCCCTGCGTAGTAAACGGGATGGTCCTTCATGTACTGCGGCATCGGGTGGCCGTTGTCCAGCAGATCCTTGATCCGGGCGTGGGCGATATCGCGGGCCACGACCAGGGTCCCGGTCAGACTCACGCGCGTCTTCACCGGCAGTCGGGTCAAGTCATTGAGCACGTCGGACATCGGCCGGTTGAGGTTAATGCTCACCACGTCGTCGTCGAGGTGTTCGTCGGTGATTTCGGGCAGGAACCGAGCGGGGTCGCGCTCCAACTGCTCCAGGAATACACCTTCGGGAGTGATCTTGGCCAATGCTTGGCGGTCGGCCGAGCAGCTGACCGCGATGGCGATCGGTGCACTGGCCCCGTGGCGCGGCAACCGGATCACGCGCACGTCGTGGCAGAAGTACTTGCCGCCGAACTGCGCGCCGATGCCGAACTCGCGGGTCTGCTCGAGGATGTCCTGCTCCATGGCCTTGTCGCGGTAGCCGTTGCCATCAGGGCCGCCGTGATCGGGTAGGTCGTCGTAGTAGCGCGCCGAGGCGTACTTCGCGGTCTTCAGCGCGAACTCCGCACTGGTCCCGCCGACGACGACGCCGAGGTGATACGGCGGGCACGCCGCCGTGCCCAAAGCCCGCAGCGAGGAGTCCAGGAACGTCCGGAACGTCTCGGGGTTCAAGACGGCTTTCGTCTCCTGGTAGAGGTAGGACTTGTTGGCGCTGCCGCCACCTTTGGCCATGTAAAACAGCTCGTACTGCAACTCGTGGCCGGGCTTACTGTCGGCTGCCAACTCGATCTGGGCCGGCAAGTTGGTCCCGGTGTTGACCTCCTCCCACATGTTGATCGGGCTCATCTGGGAGTACCGCAGGTTGAGCGTCTGGTAGGCGTCGTAAACCCCCTGGCTCAGCGCGAGCTCGTCGGGGCCGTCGGTGAGAACCCGCATCCCGCGCTTACCCGAGATGATCGCGGTGCCGGTGTCCTGGCACATCGGCAGGACACCGCCTGCTGCGATGTTGGCGTTGCGCAACAGGTCGAGAGCCACGAACCGGTCGTTGGGGGAGGCCTCGGGGTCGTCGAGGATGTTGCGCAACTGCTGCAGGTGTCCGGGCCGCAACAGGTGCTGGATGTCGCGCATGGCCTCGAAAGTCAGCGTGCGCAAAGCCTCGCGGGACACCCGCAGGAACTGCTGCCCGCCGAGGTCGACCACCTCGACGCCCTCTGTGGTGATCAGGCGGTAGGACGTGGTGTCCTCACCTCGCGGAAGCATGTCGACGTAACGGAACTCGGGCATGGCACCAGACTAGATCGTGTCTGGACCCGCACCCCAACGCACGCTGGATCGCAGGCGGGCGTGACACACTCGAACCGTGGGCAAACGGGGACTGCTGGGGGTGCTTGCAGCGTTGCTGACCGCGGCGCTGCCGATCGCCGCCGCCCAACCCGCAGCAGCCGCCCGCAAGCCCAAGGTCGTTTATCTCACCTTCGATGACGGTCCCAACTCGCTGAACACGCCACACCTGCTGCGGCTGCTGCACCGGGAAAGGGTGTCTGCCACGTTCTTCGTCCTGGGGCAGGCACTGGCCCTGGACCCGCTGTACGCCACACAACTGTGGCTGGCCGGGCACGCGGTGGGGAACCACACGTGGTCGCACCAGGACCTCACCTTCCTGTCGCCACTGGCGATCAGGGATCAACTGCGCTCGACCCAGCGGCTCGAAGGCCCCGCCGGGGGAGCCTGCATGCGCCCTCCCTACGGGGCCATGAACACCAGCGTGCGAACCGTCGCCTCGGAGCTCGGTCTCACACCTGTCATGTGGACCATCGATCCGCAGGATTGGGCCCACCAGGACGCGGCCCACATCACCAATCATGTGCTCAGCCTTGTCCAGGACCGGTCGATCGTACTTCTGCATGACGGCGGCGGTCCCCGCGCAGCGACGATCTCCGCGGTGCGCACGTTGATCCCGCAATTGCGCCTGCGCGGCTATGAGTTCCGCACCATCCCGGCCTGCCGCGTGGCCCCGCTGACAGGGAACGCGACCCGCATGATCGACCGTGCGGATCCACCGCGGCCCAAGCCCACGCCTCCGCCGGATCCGGGGCAACCTGTTGCGCCGCCGGCAGTACCTGCTGAAATGTCCAGGTGAGCGACGACCGGACCAAGCGCGGACTGCGGGACCTCGTATTGAGCCTGGCCGTGGTCGGCCTGTTCGTAGGGTTCCTCTTCGCGGTCGTGTGGCGCCCGGCGCCGGAAGCCGTCAAAGTGGTCGACCCGCTGCCGATGCTGCAGGTCGCGCGCGAGCAGGCCGAATACCCGGTACTGGCCCCTGTTGGCCTCGGCACTGATTGGCGGGCGACGTCGGCGCGGTTCGAACAGGGTGAGGCGTCGTCGACATGGTTCCTGGGCTACGTGAATCCCGACGATGAGTTCGTCGCAGTCACTCAGACCGACGGTTCACCCGAGGAGTTCATCCAGGAGCAGACGGTGCAGGGCAGCCCCGACGGAACCCGCGAGATTGCCGGGCAGACGTGGCAGCAGTACCGCGGGGAAGACCAGCAGTCGCTGGTTCTCAGCGGGCCGGAGGGCACCACTGTGGTGACGGGGACCGTGAGTTATGACGAACTGCAGTCCTTCGTCGAGAGGCTGCGCACGTGAGTGCACCCACGGCAGAGCAGCCGTGGCCCCTGCGGGTCATGCTGACCCACTTCCGCGACTGGGTCGGCCGGTTGGGTCAGGTCTGGGTGGCGGGGGAGATCTCCAAGGTTCGCGCCGCAGGCGGGCAGACCTATCTGACCCTGCGCGATGAGCAGGGTGCGGTGAGCGCCGATGTGATGATCCACCCCAGCAGATTCGCCGAACTCCCGCGTACCCCGGCCCAAGGGGATCGGGTGGTGCTGCTGGTCAAGGCCCAGGTCACCAAACAGACCCGGATTCTGCTGCGCGCCTCGCACATTCACCTGTCCGGCCTCGGGGATCTGCTGGCGCAGATCGAGCAGCGACGCCGGATGCTGGCCCAAGAGGGGTTGTTCGCCGAGCACCGCAAACGTTCCCGGCCGCTCATCCCGCGGCGGGTGGGGGTGGTCACCGGGCGCGACTCCGACGCCCTGAAGGATGTGCGCCGCATTGCCACAGCACGTTTCCCCGGTGTGCGGCTGGAGGTCCGGGAGGTCGCCGTGCAGGGTCGCCCGGCCGTTCCCGAGATCACCGCGGCGCTGCTCGACCTCGATGAGAACGCTGAGGTCGATGTGATCATCGTGACCCGCGGCGGCGGGTCGCTGGAGGACTTGCTGCCCTTCTCCGACGAGGGTCTGGTCCGCACGGTCGCGGCGATGCGCACGCCGGTGATCAGCGCCATCGGGCATGAGGCCGATCGGCCCATCCTCGACGACGTTGCCGACGCGCGGGCAGCGACCCCGACCCACGCGGCCACGCTGGCGGTGCCCGATGTGGCGGAGGTGCTCCAGCACGTCCAGACGCTGCGCAGGCGGATGCGGACGCGGGTGTCCTCCCGGGTGGAGCACGAGCGGCACCGCCTGGATGCCTCCTGCCAGCGCCGGGTGCTGCGCGACCCGAGAACACTCATCGACCTGCCCCGTGAACGTCTGGAGATCACCCACCAGCGGCTGCTTCCAGCAGTCGAGAGGCTGGTGGAGCGTCAACGCGTGGAGGCATCGGGGCTGGACCTGCAACTGCGGGCGCTGTCGCCGCAGGCCACGCTCGACCGGGGTTATGCCCTGGTCACCGACAGTTCTGGGGCTTTGGTCCGGACTCCGCCGGCGGCCGGCACACGGGTCCATGTACGCGTCCAGGCGGGCCGTTTCGATGCGGCGGTGGAAGGGAGTGAACGTGAGTGAGACTCCGGGCGAGCAGCCCTTGACGTTCGAGGCGGCGCGCGACGAGCTCGAACAGATTGTGCGCAGGCTTGAGGACGGCAACGTCTCCCTGCAGGAGTCTTTGGACCTGTGGGAACGCGGCGAGAAGTTGGCCGCGCACTGCGACGCCCTGCTGGGCCAGGCTGAACAGCGGATCGAGGCGGCGAAAGCGCGTATCGACGATCCCACGTAGCATTGAGAGCGTGGGAAAAATCCTCCTGGCAGCCCCCCGTGGCTATTGCGCCGGCGTCGAACGCGCGGTCATCACCGTCGAAAAGGCCCTCGACCTGTACGGGCCCCCGATCTATGTGCGCAAGCAGATCGTTCACAACGTGCATGTCGTGGCCGACCTCGAGCGACGAGGGGCCATCTTCGTCGATGAGACCGAAGAGGTCCCCGAGGGTTCACGGCTCGTCTTCAGCGCCCATGGGGTCTCTCCGGCGGTTCACGAGCAAGCCGACACCCGCAACCTGCTAACCATAGATGCCACGTGTCCACTGGTCACCAAGGTCCACAACGAGGCCAAGCGCTTCGCGGACTCCGGCTACCAGATCCTGCTGATCGGTCACGAGGGTCACGAAGAGGTGGAAGGTACCGCCGGGGAGGCGCCGGACGCCATCACCGTCGTGGAATCGCCCGAGGCGGTCGATGACCTGGCCCTCGATCCGGATCGTCCGGTCGCGTGGTTGTCCCAGACGACCTTGTCTGTGGACGAGACGATGGAGACGGTCGAGCGACTGCGCGAGAAGCTCCCGCTGCTCATTGATCCCCCCAGCGACGACATCTGCTACGCAACCCAGAACCGCCAGGCCGCGGTGAAGGTGATCGCTCCCCAGTGCGACGTGGTCATCGTCGTGGGCTCGGAGAACTCCAGCAACTCCGTGCGCCTGGCTGAAGTGGCTGAAGAGGCTGGAGCACGCAGTTACCGGATCGATGACGCCACACAGCTGGACCGCGCTTGGTTGGATGGCGCTGAAACAGTCGGCGTGACGTCCGGCGCAAGCGTTCCCGAATCGCTCGTGGACCAGCTTCTGGATGCGCTAGCGGTCTACGGCTTCGACGACGTCGAGGTGGCAACCACAGTCGAAGAGAGCCTCGTTTTCGCGCTGCCCCCGGAGTTGCGCCGCGATTTGAAGGCCGCAGCCACCTGAGTCTGTAGGTCCCGCTACTAGCGGCGAAGGATCCAGCGCCGCACGATCACGATGAGTAGGGCTGCTCCGGTTCCGGCGAAGATCCACGGCGCGTTGAACGCCAAGCCCGCCACCAGCATCGCTACTTCGCGGATCAGCAGGTTGTCCGTCACGCCTTCCAGCAGATCCGGCTGGCCGGCGATCAGGATCGCGGTGAAGTAGGCCAGGGGTGGCGTGATGATCGTCGTGGACAAGGCGTCGTAGCGAATCAGAGCCGCGCAGACCACCGAGACGACCACGAAAACCACGCCGGTGATGTAGGTGATGCTGCCGTTGAAAGCCGTATCACCCAGCGCCGTGAGAATCGTGATGGTGAACATGATGAGCACCATGAGGCCCACGCCAAGACCACCGACGCGCGGTTCCTCGGTGTCAGGCACAGGTGTCACGGTAGACCCAGGGACGGCAGTCGGATCGATGATCTCGACCGACACCCCGGCCCTTGTCGTCGTCGGGTCTTTGGTGCTCACCACCCAACCGTAACCTGAGCGTCACCCACGGTGGTGCAAGCGCCTACCCGGTGTCACGCACCGGTTCCAGGCTGTTGGTCGATCGCGGCCGGATGTCCAATTCGCTAAGGTCTGCGGGATCAGCCTCGGGCGCCACCATCTGGCCCAGCCGGCGGGTCGCCGGCATGACCCGTGAGTCCAGTGAACCCACGAACTGGTTGTACCCGGTCACCGCGTCTGACAGCGACTTGCCCATCTTCGTCACGTGGCCGGCCATGGTGAACAGACGATCGAACAGCTGCCGACCGGCATCGAGGACATCGCGGGCCTGATCAGCCATCGCAGCCTGCTGCCAGGCCCAGGAGATGCTGCGCAGGGTCGCCATGAGCGTGGTCGGGGTCGCCAGGACGATTTTCTTGTCGAAGGCCGTCTGCAGCAACTCCGGCCTCTCGCGCAAGGCAACCCCGAGCAGATGTTCAGCGGGCAGAAACATGATCACGAACTCGGGAGTGCCCACGGCGCGCCAGTACTGCTTGCCCGAGAGCCGGCTGATGTGATCGGACACGGCGGCGGCGTGTTGCACCGAGGCGGTGGCTGGGTCGAGATCGGCGTCCAGGAAGGCGTCGAGCGAGACCTTGGCATCGACGACGACCGTCCGGCCCTGCCCGAGGTCGATCAGCATGTCCGGCCGGAGCAGTCGCTGCTCGTCGTGAACGCTTGCCTGCTCCACGAAGTGCACGTGCGCGAGCATCCCCGAGGCCTCCACGAGGCGCCGCAGCTGCATCTCTCCCCACGAACCCTGACTCTGGGTCCGGGACAGGGCTTGGGTGATGCGATGGGCCTGTTCTTCGACCCCTTTGGTGGCTTCTCCCATCTGTCGTCCCACTGACAAGACCTGTTCCGACAGCCCGGTCATCGCGGTCAGTCGGGAGCGCTCGGCAGTCTCCACCTGCGTTGCCAGCGTGGACATGGCCTGCTGGAGTGGCTGCAGCGTGTTGTCGAGGCTGCCGCGGGAGTCCAACTGTTCGCGCAAAGCCTCGTTCTGCCCCTGTAACTGCGCCAGTCGTACCCTGCTGGCCGAAGCTCCGAGCCGATAGGCCAGAACGATGGCAGCGACGGCAACACCTAGGAGGACAAGGACCGAGATGCCGGTGAGAGTGACCATGGGCGTCACTGTGCCCGATGGGTATGACACGTTTCGCCGACACCTACACTGGCGCTCGTGTCTTTGACCATCGGAATCGTGGGTCTGCCCAATGTCGGCAAGTCCACCTTGTTCAACGCTCTCACCAAGGCCGGCGCACTTGCGGCCAACTACCCGTTCGCCACGATCGAACCGAACGTGGGCATGGTGGGGGTGCCCGATCCCCGTCTGCAGCAGCTTGCGGACATCTTCGGGTCGGCGAAGCTGGTGCCGGCCAGCGTGCAGTTCGTCGACATCGCCGGGATCGTCCGAGGTGCGAGCGAGGGTCAGGGACTGGGCAACAAGTTCCTGGCTCACATCCGCGAGTCGGATGCGATCTGCCAGGTGCTGCGCGCTTTCCACGATCCGGACGTCGTGCACGTCGAGGGCCGTGTTGACCCCGCGGAAGACATGGAGACCATCAACACGGAGTTGATCCTCGCCGATCTGCAGACGCTGGAGAAGGCGCTTCCCCGACTGGAGAAGGAGGCCCGGATGAACAAGGACCGGGCCGCGGTCGTCACCGCCGCGAACGAGGCCCTTGAGATCCTGGGCTCGGGGAAAACCCTGTTCTCCGCCGGCATCGACCCGGAACCGCTGCGCGAGTTGTTCCTGCTGACCAACAAGCCGTTCCTGTACGTCATCAACTGCGACGAGGACGAGTTGACCGACGAGGATTTCCGAGCGCGCATGGTGGAACTGGTCGCGCCAGCAGAGGCCGTGTTCCTCGACGCCCAAGTAGAGGCGGAACTGACTGAACTGCCCGAGGACGAGGCTTTGGACCTGCTGCAGTCGATCGGTCAGTCCGAGTCCGGCATCCAGGCCCTGGCCCGCGTCGGTTTCGAGACGCTGGGGCTGCAGACCTACCTGACGGCCGGGCCCAAGGAAGCACGGGCCTGGACGATCCACAAGGGCGACACCGCTCCCGAGGCGGCCGGGGTGATCCATACCGACTTCCAGAAGGGCTTCATCAAGGCCGAGGTCATCGGGTTCGAGGAACTGCTGGCGGCCGGCTCGATGCAGGAGGCCAAGGCGCACGGCAAGGTCCGGGTCGAGGGCAAGGACTACGTGATGGTCGATGGTGATGTGGTCGAGTTCCGATTCAACGTGTGAATCCTGCTGACGCAACCAGGCGGAAAGCGACAGCACCGGTGGCACGCGGCATCCACCCTCCTGGTCGGCGCCGACTGCGCAGCGCGGTCCGTCCTGACGGTTATGAGACCTGGACAATCGAATCGGAGCAGTACGAGGTGCTGCGGGAGTTCATCCTCGAGACCATCGCGGACCTCGACGTTGGAGATGGAGTCCTGCTCAAGACCCTCATTGAGGTGGCTGAGTTGCAATTGGCCGGTCACCCTCGCTTCTCAAGCGGACGCTTCACCAACTGGATCCGATTCGTCAAAGTCGACCTTGAGTGTGAAGGTGTGGTCGAACGGGTCGGGCCGAAGTCACCGCAGCGAGTGCGCCTGACTGAGCGTGGTACCTGAATCGACAACCAGGCGAATTCGGCGGCGGCAGGTTGGCCTTTGTGACAGTGGTCGTCGACGTCCGGCTATGGCGCCTCAGGATCTTCCATCTCATCCAGAAGATCCTGCGCATCCTGGCTGCCCTGGGCTGCCAGTCGCACCAATTCGTTTCGATCCCCGAGTTCCCCGGCCAACTGGACGAGTTCATCAAGGGCGTCCCTGCTGCCCGCATCAGCCAGACGTCGAAGTTCGGTGATGTCGGCTTGGTAGGCGGCTTGTTCGACGAGCTGGTCGAGGGCGTCGCGGTCGCCATGCGCGGCCTTGTCCCGCAGGACGGCCCAGTCTCCATCACTCATGCCGCGCCTCCCATAGACGTTGATCCGAGCCTACGGCGAAGCGACTGAGGAGAGTTGAGTGTGGAGTTCTCGCGCCAGGCTCGAA
>JALOLM010000331.1 GCA_025455985.1 Candidatus Nanopelagicales bacterium
GTCCGCTCGGGCTTGTGGGAGTCACCGCCAGCATCCGGGCGATCAACCCCCGGGTCTCCGCGGGGTCGATGACGTCGTCAATCTCGAACACCCTGGCGACGTTGAGCGCGCCGACGTGTTCTCGGTAGGCGTCCGTGGCTTCCTGGATCCGCGTGGCCCGCACATCCGGATCGGTGATCGCGTCGAGCTCCTTGCCCATCGCCAGGCGCACCGCCCCCTCCAGGCCCATCGGCCCCATATGCGCGGTGGGCCACGCGACCGTCATCACGGGCTCGTGCGTGCTGCCACCCAGCATGGCCTGGGCACCGAGGCCGTAGCCGCGTCTGAGGACCACGCCGATCAGCGGCACCGACATCCGCGCGGTGGCCACCAGCAGACGTGAGGCGTGCCGCAGGATCCCGGTGGCCTCCGCCTCGGGGCCAGCCATGATGCCCGGAGTGTCGACCAACGAGACAATCGGGAAGCCGAAGGCATCGCACAACTGCACGAACCGGGCGGCCTTGTCGCCTGCATCGGCAGTGAGGGCCCCGGCCATGTGCAGCGTCTGGTTGGCCAGGATTCCCACGGTGCGGCCCTCGATACGTCCCAAGGCCGTCACCAACTCCGGCGCGAACGCCTCACGCAGGAAGACCACGGAACCGGCGTCGGCCAGGGTCGTGATGATCGGTCGCACATCGTAGGCGCTGCGTTCCCGCTCGGGCAGGGCAGTGCGCAGCTGGCGCTGATCCGCGGCCGTGATCGTCTCGGCCGGACCGGCGAACAGGCCCAGCAGGTGCTTGGTCATCGCGACGGCTTGTGCCTCGTCGTCCACCAGCACGTCGATGACGCCGTTGCCGGTCATGACGTCGGACGGTCCGAGCTGTTCGGGGCGGTACTGTCCGAGCCCGGCGCCGGCGACCATGGCCGGTCCCGCCACACCCATCGTCGCGTCCCGGGTCGCGATCAGGATGTCCGAACTCGCAGCGATAACCGCGTTGCCCGCAAAGCATCGACCCGCCACCACGGCGATACGCGGAACCACACCGGACAACTTCGCCCACAGCGCGAAGCTGCGGACATCCAGCGCAGACACCACCGGGTAGTCGGTGTCTGTCGGCCGACCCCCGCCGCCCTCGGCGAACACAACCGTGGGAAGTTGCAGTCGCTGCACCAGACCGAGCAGCCGATCCGACTTGTGATGACCCCGGATGCCCTGGGTTCCGGCCATTACCAAGTAGTCGTAGGAGAGCACCGCGCATGCGTTGCCATCCACGCTGCCGATGCCGGCCAGCAGACCATCGGCCGGACTGCTGGCCAAGAGCTCCTCCTGGCTCAACCGCCGCTCCTGGGCAGCACTGGCAAGGCCCCCGTACTCAACCCAGGAACCGGGATCCAGCAGGTCGGCGAGATTCTCCCGAGCCGTGCGGGCACCCCGGGAATGCCGCGCCGCCACCTTCTCGGGCCGCGATGCATCCTGGGTCAGTGCGCGGCGCCGTCTCAGTTCATCCAACGGATCGGTCATGCGCCGAACCTATCTGGGTCGGGCGCTGCTCACCCCGGCACGAGCCGACGACGCCGCGGGGTTAGGTTCATTACAGCCGCACCCCGGGAGAACACGTGACGCAAGCCCAGGACCTCACCCTCGCCGAACGCATCTCGCTGCTGTCAGGCAGCGATTTCTGGCACACCCAGGCGCTGCAGCGCCGTGGCGTTCCGGACATCCTGCTCAGTGACGGTCCCCACGGTCTGCGTGTTCAGTCGACAGACAGCGACCACCTGGGCATCGGGGCGAGCAGGCCAGCGACCTGCTTCCCGACGGCAGTCACGCTGGCCAGCACTTGGGACGAGATGCTGGCCGAGCAGGTGGGCGCGGCGCTTGCCGCGGAGGCGGTCGCCCAAGGGGTCTCGGTGATCCTCGGGCCGGGCTTGAACATCAAGCGGCACCCTCTGTGCGGCCGCAACTTCGAGTACTTCTCCGAGGACCCCCTGGTGAGCGGGCGTATGGCAACGGCCATGGTGCGCGGCATCCAGGGCGGCGGAGTCGCAGCGTGCCTGAAGCACTATGCGGTGAACAACCAGGAGGCCCACCGCTTCGTAGTGGACGCCGTGGTCGATGAGCGGACCCTGCGGGAGATCTACCTGGCAGGGTTCGAATACGCCGTGCAGCATGCCCAGCCAAAGACCGTGATGGCCAGCTACAACCTGATCAACGGCACCTACGCTACGGAGCACCGGCGGCTGCTCACGGACATCCTGCGCGACGAGTGGGGCTTCGACGGCCTGGTGGTCAGTGACTGGGGCGCCACCAACGACCGGGTGGTGGGCATTCACGCGGGGATGGATCTGGAGATGCCCGGCAGCGACGGCATCTCCGACGCCGATGTCATGGATGCGCTGCAGCAGGGCCGTCTTGCCACTGCGGACCTGACCTTGAGCGCACAACGGGTACTGGACCTCGTCGAAGGCAGTGCAGTGCGCCCCGGGACGGCCGATCTCGAAGCCCACGACGCGTTGGCGCGCCAGGTCGCCGCCGAGGGGGCCGTACTCCTGCGCAACGACGGGCTGCTGCCGCTGAGCGGGACCGAGTCGGTGGCACTCATCGGTGCTTTCGCCCAGTCGCCACGCTTCCAGGGCGCGGGCAGCTCGCAGGTAAACGCGGTGCACATCACGACCGCGTGGGACGCCGCGTTGGACCGCGGTCTGGATGTCCGCTTCGCGGCGGGCTACGACCCGGCAACCTCGGCCCGCGATCAAGCCTTGATCGAGCAGGCAGTTGAGGTGGCGCGAGCGGCCGATGTCGTGGTGCTCATGGTCGGGCTGCCCGGTGTGTATGAGAGCGAGGGGTTCGACCGGGAGGACCTGCGCCTGCCTCGTCAGCACGACAACCTGATCGCCGCTGTGACTGCGGCCAATCCCCGCACCGTTGTGGTGCTGTCCAACGGGGCGCCGGTGGCGATGCCGTGGGTGGATCAACCCGCAGCGATTCTTGAGGCCTATCTGGGCGGGCAGGCCAGCGGCGCGGCGGTGCTGGACGTCCTCTACGGCGACGCGGAACCGGGCGGGCGTCTAGCTGAGACGTTTCCGATGTTCCAGTCGGATCTGGCCGCCGACCCGTACTTCCCCGGCGAACCGCGACAGGTGCAGTACCGCGAGGGACTAGCGGTTGGCTACCGGCACACTCTGACCCACGACGTCGAGCCCCTGTTCCCGTTCGGCTTCGGCCTGAGTTTCACGCAGTTCGAGTACGGCAAAGCCCGGGTGAGCCGGCGCCGGCTGGCCGAGGGGCAATCCGTCAAGGTTTCGGTGCCGGTCACGAACGTCGGAGAGCGCCCGGGGTCGGACGTCGTCCAGGTCTACGTCAAGGACCGCACCGGCGTCGT
>JALOLM010000040.1 GCA_025455985.1 Candidatus Nanopelagicales bacterium
CAACGGGTCTTCCGCACGTTCAATGCCGGGTCGCAGGCTTTCCGGGTCGAGTCTGAGCGGGTGCACTCATGACTTCCAGGACTGTGAAAGTGGGAATGCTGGCTCGCGTCGAGGGTGAGGGCGCGATGCTGGTGGACGTCCGAGACGGGAACGTGGAGGATGTGCAGTTGCGCATCTTCGAGCCGCCTCGCTTCTTCGAGGGGTTCCTGCGGGGACGCGATTACCGCGAGCTTCCTGACATCACCGCTCGGATTTGCGGCATCTGCCCGGTCGCGTACCAGTTGAGCGCGTGCCTGGCGATCGAGGATGCGTGCGGCGTCGAGGTGTCCGAGGAGATCCGGCTGATGCGCCGGCTGCTCTACTGCGGTGAGTGGATCGAGAGCCACGCGCTGCACATCTTCTTCCTGCACGCCCCGGACTTCCTGGGTTTCGACGGTGCCATAGAGATGGCCCGCGAGCACCGAGGCGTCGTGGAGGCGGCTCTGCGGATTAAACGTGCGGGCAACGAGCTGATGGGTGTCGTCGGTGGCCGGTCTGTCCACCCCATCAACGTCAAGGTCGGGGGTTTCCATCGGATGCCGACGGGTCAGGAACTGCGGGCCGTGCGGCCAGCACTGATCGCCGCCCGTGATGAGGTCCTCGAGTTGCTGCCGTTGCTCGCCGGTTTCGAGTTCCCCGAGTTCGAACAGCCTCACCTCTACCTGGCGCTCGGCGCCGAGAACGGATATCCGCTGGAGACCGGGTCCTTGGTGTCCAGCGACGGATTGCAGACCTCGGTGTCGGCCTTCGGGGATCACGTCCGTGAGCAGCACGTTGAACATTCCAACGCGCTGCACGCGCAGTTCGACGGTCATCGCTACATGGTCGGACCGCTGGCGCGCTACAGTCTGCACTCCCGCGCCCTGTCCACATTGGCAACACAGGCGGCTCTGGCTGTCGGGCTCGGGGAGGTCTGCCGCAATCCGTTCAAATCGATACTGGTGCGCGCAGTCGAACTGGTCTTTGCTCTCGACGAGGCCGTCCGGATCATCGACGGCTGGCAGGGGACTGCCGCGGCGGCGGTCCCGGTGACCATGCTCGGCGGCCAAGGCCACGGTGCTACCGAGGCGCCGCGCGGGCTGCTGTACCACCGCTACCGCTTCGACGCCGACGGTTCGATTCTGGATGCGCAGATCGTGCCGCCCACTTCGCAGAACCAGCCGAGTATCGAGGACGACTTGCGGATCTTCGTGCAGGACCGACTGGACCTGGCCCACGACGAACTGACCCGGCAGTGCGAGACAGTGATCCGCAACTACGACCCTTGCATCTCGTGTGCCACCCACTTCCTGGATCTGCGGATCGAGCGCAGGTGAAGGCGCTTGTAGTCGGCCTCGGGTCATCGCACCGCGGCGACGATGCCTCAGGACCCGAGGTCGTCGCAGAGGTCGCGGCGTTGCGCCTGCCCGACGTCGAGGTGATGGTGATGGCCGATCCGGCCGCGCTTCTGGACCTGCCGCGGTCCGTGGACCTCCTGGTGCTGGTGGACGCTATGCGATCCGGTGCCGCGCCCGGCCAGGTCGCCGTGCTGACCGAGGGTGAGCTGCCGCCCGGAACGGCCGCCAACACCCACGAGTTGGGTCTCGCAGATGTGATCGAGTTGGCCCGCGCCTTGGATCGGGTGCCGCCGCGCCTGGTCATCGTGGCCATCGAGGCCGCGCACTTCGACCACGGGATGCCGATGTCGTCCGCGGTCCAGGAAGCCGTGCCAGCTGCGGTGCGGACGGTTGTCGAGGTGCTCGGGGCGGCAGGCGGTTGAACCGCGAGTAAGTTGTCCGACGCCGGTGGGGGAGAGCCGGCGGGCGCGTCGAACGGTTTTGTCAGACCCCTGTGTAAGCATCAAATCCAGGAGCCACGGGGAGGTCGAAGTGAGATTCCTACACACGTCGGACTGGCATTTGGGACGCGGTCTGCACGGCACCGCGCTGCACTCTGCGCAGGCGGCGGCGTTGTCGCGGATCGTGGAGATCGCGCGGGAAGAACGGGTTGATGCCGTCCTTATCGCAGGCGACGTCTATGACCGTTCAGTACCGCCTCTGGAGTCCGTGGGCCTGCTCAATCGCACCCTGAGCGAGCTGGCGCAGATCGCGCCCGTGATCCTGACTCCGGGTAACCACGACTCGGCCACACGACTGTCGTTCGGCGCGGGTCTGTTCCGCGACTGCATTCATATCCGAGGTTGCATCGACGATGTGGGAACCCCGGTGATGCTTACTGATGGTCATGGGGATGTGGCCGTGTATGCGTTCCCGTACCTGGACCCCGACGAGGCTCGGCACCGTCTGGCGGACGGCGAGCAACCGCTGACCCGTAGCCACCAGGCCGTCCTCAGCGCTGCGATGGATCGCGTCCGAGACGACCTGGCCCGTCGCGACGGCGTTCGCAGTGTCGTTGTGGCACACGCTTTCGTCGTCGGATCCAGCGGCCGGGAGTCGGCCGAGGTCAGCGAATCGGAGCGCGACATCACCGTCGGTACCGTCGACTGCGTCGGCACGGATGTGTTCCGCGGGGTGGACTACGTGGCGCTCGGACACCTGCACGGCCGCCAGTCGCCGGGTTCGGCAGACGACGGTCCGGTTGTCCACTACAGCGGCTCGCCCCTGCGGTACTCCTTCTCGGAGAGCAACCACATCAAAGGCGTGACGATCGTGGACGTCGATGCCCACGGAGTCGTCACTCTGCGCACGGTGGACATCGAACAGCCTCGGGCCATGGCCCGGATACAAGGGCCCATCGCAGACCTCCTGGCCGACGATGGACCCTTCGCCGCTCACCGCGACGCATGGGTGCAAGTGACCGTGACCGACCCGAGTCGGCCCAGCGACATGATCGCCAGGATCCGCAGCGTATTTGCACACTGCCTGGTGATCCGCTTCGAACCGAATGGGCAGCCGGTGACGATGGGTCAGCGTGGTGTTGCCGTCACGACCATGGCGCCGCGCGACGTGTTGGCCGACTTCATCGAGGAGATGGGCGGTGTCGCCGCATCCGATCGGGAACTCGCCGCGCTGGAACCGTTGCTGGCGCAAGCGTTCGGAGGTGGGCACTCATGAGGATTCATCGTTTGACCTTCCGCGGCATCGGTCCGTTCAAGGACGAGCAGAGCCTGGACATCGATGAGGTCGGTCAGCAGGGACTGTTCCTGCTGGACGGACCCACAGGTGTGGGCAAGTCCACCATTGTGGATGCGATCGTCTTCGCCCTGTTCGGGGAGCCGGCCACTCAGCACGGCAAGGACCGGATGGTGTCGGACTTCCTCGGCCAGGACATCCCCAAGGCCGAGCGGCCTTATGTGGAACTGACTGTGACCACCTCCGCTGGGACCTATCGGATCCGTCGAGAGCCGAAGTCGCCATACACATCGCGAAAGGGCGACACCCGCGAGCATGCGGCGACGGTGCAACTGTGGCGCCTGGCCAACGAGGGTGCAGCGGATGGTGAGTTGATCTCCAATCGCGCAGAGGAAGTCGGCCGCGAGGTGGTCGACATGCTGGGGCTGGATCGCAGCCAAGTGCTCAGCACGATGTTCCTGGCCCAGGGGCAGTTCGCCCGGTTCCTGCAGGCCGGCTCCGACGAGCGCCGCACAATTCTGCAGAGGGTCTTCAACACCGAGCCCTACGCCCAACTGCAGAGGGATCTGGTCAACGCCCGCAAGGAGGCGTTCCGCACGCGATCAGAGGCACGCGCCCGGTTGTCGCAGGCCATTGCAGTGCTGGCGCATGCTGCGCAGTGGGAGATGGACCCCGGCGAGTTCACTGAGACGTATTGTCGGCAGCCGCGCGTGGAGCAAGAGGGCATCTCAGCCCGGTTGGCCGTTTTCCAGAACGACCTTGATGTTCTTCGGGAGCAACTGACCGCTGGCCGAGAGGAAGCGGCCCGGGCGGACCGTGAGTGGCGCACTGCACAGGACCGGACGCGCTTGGTGGAGCGGAAGCTCGCACTCGTCGGCTCTCAGGCCGCCCTCCAGCTCAAGAAGACCGACATGGACGAACTGGAAGCGATGGTGGCCGCCGCCCGGGCTGCCGCTCCACTGGCTGTTGCCCATGACTTGGTGACCAAGTGCACGACGCAGGCCGACCAGGCCGATCAGGACGCGCTCGTGGTACTGCGCAACTTGCCCGCCAGCGAACATGGGCTCACCTCCGCAGAGCTTGGGCAACTGCAGGAGCAGGTGACACGTGAGCAGAACGGACTGGCCGAGGCGCTTCTCGCCGAGGAGCAACTGCCGGCCAAGCGTCAGGCGACGGCCTCGCTTGACGATCGGATCACACGGATGTTGGCCGACCGTGCAAGCGACGCCCGTCAGGTGGAGGAACTGCCGGAGGTCGTCCGAGCACTGACCGACGAGTGTGACGGCCTTGCGCGCGCTGCAGCCTTGGAGGAGCATGCGGCGCAGACCCTCCAGGAGGCGCAAGGCGCCAATGAACGGCTGCGAAAGGTTGAGGCTCTCAGAGAGGCGCAGGAGCGGGACTTCGCCAGCGTGCGCGAGGCCAGCCGGCTGAGTCAGGCAGCCGACCAGTTGCTGGACCTCACGGTGCAGCAGTACCGCAGCGGCCTGGCAGCCGAACTGGCCGATCTGCTGGTCGATGGGCAGCCGTGTACGGTCTGCGGTTCCCAGACCCATCCGAGCCCTGCGCTCAAGGCGGTCGACCACGTTTCCGCCGACACGGTGGATCTGCGCGACAGTGAGGCACGCATCTTGCGCGATCGGCTCGCGGAACGTCAGCAGCAGTTGGTGGCCACTGAGTCCGTCCTCGAACTCGAGGAGACCCGGCTCGGCGGTCAGGATTCCGAGAGTCTCGCCCTGGCGGAGAAGCAGGCGAAGCAGGCTCTGCAGGAGGCCGTTGACGCCGGGCTGCTCCTTCGCCGGCGCAAAGCGGAGCTGGCCGATCACGTCGAATCGCTGGACGCCGCTGCCAAGCGGATTCAGGCCCTCGACGTCGCCTGCGCGGCGGCGGTCAAAGAGCGCGAAATCCTGCTGGAGCAGGTCTCGGCGGCCCAGAAACTGGTGAACGAGCATGCCGCCGGATTCGATTCCGTCGCCGCCCGGCACGGCGCTCTTCGCGACCGGATCGAGGCCCTCGCCGGTGCGGTCAAAGCCTGCGAGATCCGCGAGCGCGCTCACCTGGATCTGATCGGGGCCCAGCGCGCGTTCGACGCACGCTTGGCCGACTCCCCCTTCTCGGATGCCGGGTCTGTCCTGGCCTCGGCACAACCGAGTACGTGGATCGAGGACAGCCAAGCTGTGGTTCTCAGTTACCGCGACCAGGTGAGTGGGTTGACCGCGCAACTGCAATCCCCGGAATTTGAAGGCGTCGGCATCGACGAGACCTACGACCTCGAAGCACTGGAGCGGACGGCTGTGTCGGCCGCGAGCAGCGCCGATGTGTGTCAGAAACGGGAGATCGACGCCAGTCGCCGGGTGCAGCAGTGTACTGACGCCAACGCCAGCGTGAAGTCCGCGTGGGCGGCCGTGGAGCGGACACACGATGCCACAGCGCCCCTGATCCGATTGGCCGACCTCGCCAACGGAGACAGTGCGAACCACCACCACATCGAGTTGCGGACCTACGTGGTCATGCGCCGGTTCGCGGAGGTCGTGGACGCCGCGAACGCGCACCTGGCGAGTATGTCGGACGGCCGGTACCGGCTCGAAGCCACGGGCGGGGGGGTCGGTCTGGAACGCAAGATCGGTCTGGCGTTGCACGTGTACGACGACCGCACCGACGCCGCCCGTACTCCCGGCACGCTGTCCGGGGGAGAGACGTTCTACGTCTCCCTGTCCCTTGCGCTCGGGCTCGCAGACGTCGTGCAGGCGGAGGCCGGCGGGGTCAGCCTGGAAACCCTTTTCGTCGACGAGGGTTTCGGCAGTCTGGATGCCGAGACGCTGGACACCGTCATGAACGTACTCACCCGGCTGGGTCGGGGTTCACGTACCGTGGGGCTGATCAGCCACGTCGAGGAACTCAAGCGACGCATCCCCGACCGGATCGAGATCCATCGGCCGGACCCGAATGGTCCGTCCCAGGTCAAGATCCGGCAGTGATTCAGGCGCGGCCGTAGTAGGGCTCTGCCCATCCCAGGTACGGGCCCCAGCGGTCGAGCGTGCGCCAGGAGACGATCTTCACCCGGCCGCTGCCGACGTTGGTCACCACGAGGCCGCGACCGATGTAGGTGGCCACGTGACCGGCAGGGTTACTGGTCCGCCAGAAGAGCTGGGCACCGATTGGCGCGTAGCGGTTCTTGTGGCCGTACCCGGCGCTGCGGGCGCGGAACCACTGGCGAAGTGCGGTGGAGGTGCGACCAGCACTGATGCCGTAGGCGTCGTCGACCAGGCGCAGGCAGCCGTTGCGGTATCCGCTGCGACCGCTACGTGCCCACTGCGTGAGCCGGTAGACGGCGGCCATGGGGGTGTAACGGGTGCCCCGGGTGCGCATGCTGACGCCGCCACGCGAGGTCCGGATGCCAACCCGCTTGCGTTTGACGACGGGGTTGACGGTGGCAGCTGGGGTGCTGGCAACGGGCGCTGGTTCGGTGGGCGCGACAGGCTCGACAGGCGGGTCGACGGGGTCAACGGGGTCGACCGGCGGGTCAACGGGGTCAACTGGCGGGTCAACCGGATCGACGGGCGGGTCAACCGGGGCCGGCGGCTGCACCGGGCCGGGGTCGACAACGATGGGTGGTGTGGTGTCTTCGGCCATAGCCGGAGCGGTCATCATGACCGGCAGCACGGCCGCCGTTCCGATGATCTTGTGACGAAGCTTCATGCAACTCTTCCTGTGTGCGAATGGACTCGGGATCGGGCCATTGGCCCTGCGATCAGCGGAGGTGCGGCGCGCCGGGTGGCGCGCGGGCAAACCAATGCCCGGGATCATGACGTGCGAATCCCCAACCGGAAGCTGCTCAAGCCGTCGTGACGACGGGGCAGTGACCCCTCCGTGGCGAGTGTTTCGTAAGAAGACTCCAATGCATTTTCTGCTGTGCCTTGCCTGAACACCGTAGGCATACTTTTCTCAAGATTTACCCAGCGGACGGGCGTTTGTGGGAATGGTCACAGTTTGTTCAAGGAATTGTCCGTTTTGCCTCAAGGCGATCTGTGGATAACCCCCGTGACGCGACGACTCCGGTCGCGTCGCATCATTTCTGGCCCACAGCATGCCCGTGCGTTAGGCTCCCACGGTGACTGATGATCTCGCCTTGTTGCGTCTGTATGAACCGGTGATCCGATACAACGCAGGTGAGATGTTCTACCCGGCCTCCGTCGAAGACTATGTGGCCGCCAGCGCCCTGTATCGGGCGACCGACGACGAGCCCGAGGAGCTCGCAGCCAGGGGCTCGTTGACGTTGGAGCGCCTGGCAGCGCTGGGCCGGGTCAATGCTGGCGAGCAGTTGTATCTGCAGCACGTGGGCGAGCCGCTGGGTCGCAAGCAGTACAAGGCCTGGCGCAAACGGCCTGACCGCGTGAGGTTCAAGTCGTCGAGTCGTTTCGCTGCAGTCGGCCTGCTGTCGCGGTTCGTGGACGCCATCATGCGGTTCACGCTGCTTCTGCGGGGAAACGTTCCCGGGGGATACGCTGCGGCGGCCCAAGTCGCCTATGCGGCATCCCCCAACTCCGGCAAGTGCTTCTATTACGGCCACGTGGACCGCGACGCCGGGTACATCACCTTGCAGTACTGGTACTTCTACGCGATGAACGACTGGCGCTCGAACTTCGGAGGCGTCAACGACCACGAGGCGGACTGGGAGCAGGTGACCGTATTCCTGACCGACGATGAGCAAAGGCGGCCGGTGTGGGTTGCCTTCTCCTCCCATGACGAGGTCGGCGACGACCTGCGGCGACGCTGGGACGACCCGGACATCGAGTTCGTCGATGGCACTCATCCCGTGGTGTACGCCGGTGCCGGGTCGCACTCTGGCGCGTATCTGAAGGGCGAGTACCTGATCGCTGCGGCACTGCCTTTACCCGATTGGATCGACAGCATCCGTCGCACGTTCCTTCGCCTGTTGCCCTGGCACGAGGACGACGACTCCGGGGTGATCGGCATCCCCTACATCGACTACAAGCGAGGTGACGGAGTCTCGGTGGGGGCGGGGCAGGACCGGCCATGGGAAGCCGTCGTGGTGTCCGACGACACCGAATGGGTGCGTGACTACCGCGGTCTGTGGGGTCTGGACACCCATGACATCTTCGGCGGGGAACGTGCGCCGGCAGGGATGCGCTACGAGCGCAAAGGTACCGTTCGGCAATCGTGGGGCCAGCCCGTGGCCTGGGCAGGTCTGGACAAGGAGGCCCCGACCGATGAGTGGGCGGTCAACGACCTGCGTGAGGCACAAGAGAACCTCACGGAGCGTCTTGCGGAGATCGACGCCGAGCTCGACGATGCCCGCGAATCGCTGCGCGCTGCCAGAGCGGCCGAACGCGCCCAGGGGATCTCCCCGCAGGAGCCATCCCGGCGTTCGGTGGAACTGATGCGCGAGGTCGCCGAACTGCGGGCGCATCGGCTGGCCGTCAGCCAGCAACTCGAGGGGGCCGAACTCGGGCTACAGCCCGGAGCGTTGCCCGTGGAACCTGTGCATGCCCACCTGCATCACCGCTCCACCCCGCTCGCGCCAGAAGACACGGTGCGATCGCGTCTCCTGCGGGTGTGGTCAGCCGCTTCGGCCTCGATCCTGCTGGCCGCGCTGGGCATCCTGCTGCTCGTGGACACCACCGGGCTGCTGTGGCCGATCGTATGGATCGCCATTGCGATGCTGGTCATCGAGGCGATCCTGCGCCGCCGACTGGCCAGCCTGCTCATGGCAGCGGGCATCGTTGCGCTCTTCTTCATCGCGGTCTGGGCCGTCTGGTCGCTGTTCACCGGCAATCTGCGCATCGGCTTCGGCATCCTGCTGCTGCTCGCGGCGATCTATATGGCTGTGCAGACCGCCAAGGAGGGCATCCGGTCGCGCAACTGAGTTCTGAGCCTTGGATGTGCTGACGGACACCGAACTCGGGCGGCAGGTGGTGGCCCGGGTTGGTGCGCTCGTGAACGAGACCGGCGGTGCGCAACTGCGGGTCCACAGGACGCAGACCGGCTGGGCCAGACGACGTTACTTCGCTGTTCTGTGGTCGCCACAGCGCTGGCTCGGTGAACGTGCGGCGCTCGTGGTGCTCACGGTGTATCTGCCCGAACGTCTGGATTCCGCGCGTTTCAAGGAGGTGGTGCAAGTCCGGCCTGGTCTGTGGGCGCATCACCTCGAGATTCAGGCGGTCACGGACATCGACGACGAGGTAGCGTCCTGGCTGGCGCAGGCATGGGATGCGGCTGGCTGAAGGGCTTCGGCGCGCGTCAGGGCATGCCAGACTGGCCGCTGTGGAGATCGCGATTATCGGCGGCGGGATAGGCGGAATCAGCGCTGCCCTGGCTCTGCAACAAGTGGGCCTGCAGGCCACGGTGTACGAGCAAGCACCTGAGATCGGGGAGGTGGGTGCAGGAATCGGCCTGTGGCCGGGGGCGCTGAAGAGCCTGCGTGAGATCGGGATCGCCGACTGGTTCTGGGATCTGCCCGTCTCGCCGTTCCGGTGGGCCCGGACGGCCACCCCCGCTGGCCAAGAGGTTCTGGGTTTTGATGTCTTGGGAATGACCCGCGGACTCGGCTACGTCGTCCGGCGCCCGGATCTGCTGGCCGCGCTATCGGCCTGCCTGGCACCCTGACGAGTCCTTACCGGCAAACGGCTGACTGCACTGCATCGGGAGGATGCGGTCGCGCTGTCTTTTGCGGACGGGACGTCTGCCCGCGCCGATCTGGTCATCGGTGCCGACGGGCTGCACTCAGTCGTGCGCAAGGAGGTCGTCAACGAGCTAGCGCCGCGCTACAGCGGAGAGACCTGTTGGCGCGGCATCACCGACTTCCGGGTCGCCGATCCGGGCCTGATGCAGGAGGTGCAGGGCGGCGGCCGACGCGGCGCGGTTCATGCTCTCGGAGATGACGCCGTCTACTGGTGGACGACGGCCAGGACCCCCGCCGGATCGCCAGCCGGTTCCAAGACCGACCTCGTGGCAGCCCTTTCCGGCTGGCAGTGCGAACTCCCCGCAGCCATAGAGGCCACAGACGAAGCGGCCATCCTGCACAACGATCTGTTCGACCGGGATCCGGTCACGGCGTGGTCCAAGGGTCCGGTCACGTTGCTCGGTGACGCGGCCCACCCCACCACGCCCAACTTGGGTCTCGG
>JALOLM010000332.1 GCA_025455985.1 Candidatus Nanopelagicales bacterium
CGCGTTGCGGATCAGATGTGGCCGTGGTGGTGAGAGTGGCCGTGACCGTTGTGGTCGTGCTCCTCTTCCTCCTCCGGCTTGTCCACGACAAGCGCCTCAGTGGTCAGCAGCATCGCCGCGATCGACCCCGCGTGCTCGACAGCAGCACGGGTGACCTTCACCGGGTCGATGACGCCGTCTGCGATGAGGTCGCCGTATTCGTCGGTGGCAGCGTTGAACCCCTGGCCGAGGTCCATGCCGGCCACCTTGGCAACCACCACGTCGCCGGACTGCCCAGCGTTGCGGGCGATCCAGGACAACGGCGAGGTGAGCGCCTTCTTCACGATGCGGATGCCCGCCGCCTCGTCAGCGTCGGCCCCAGCGGCTTCGTCGAGCTGCGCGGCCGCGTGCACGAGAACCGAGCCGCCACCGGCGACGATGCCCTCCTCAACGGCTGCCCGCGTGGCGGCAACGGCGTCCTCCACGCGGTGCTTCTTCTCCTTGAGCTCGACCTCAGTGTGGGCCCCGACCTCGATCACGCAGACGCCGCCGACGAGTTTGGCAAGGCGCTCCTTGAGCTTCTCCCGGTCCCAGTCGGAGTCGCTGGCGTCAATCTCGGCCTTGATCTGCTCGATCCGGCCTTCGATCAGCGTGGTGTCGCCCTTGCCGTCGACAATCGTCGTGTCGTCCTTGGTGATCACGACGCGGTGCGCGGTGCCCAGCACGTCGAGGCCCACCTGGTCGAGCTTCATGCCGAGATCCTCAGTGACGACCTGGCCGCCGGTCAGGATCGCCATGTCCTGAAGCATCGCCTTGCGACGGTCACCGAAGGCCGGAGCCTTCACCGCGGCGGACGCGAACGTGCCGCGGATCTTGTTGACCACCAGAGCTGACAGGGCTTCACCCTCGACGTCCTCGGCGATGATCACCAGCGGCTTACCTGCCTGGATGACCTTCTCCAACAGCGGCAGCAACTCGTTGAGCGCTGAGACCTTGCCTTGAACCAGCAGGATCAGCGGGTCGTCGAGCACCGCCTCCATACGCTCGGTGTCTGTGACGAAGTACGGCGAGATGTAGCCCTTGTCGAACTGCATACCTTCGGTGAAGTCCAGCGCCATGGCGGTGGTCGTGGCCTCCTCGACCGTGATCACACCGTCCTTGCCGACCTTCTCGAAGGCCTCTGCGATCAGGTCGCCGATCTCCTGGCTCTGCGCCGAGATCGTCGCGACCTGCGCGGTCTCTGCGGTCCCCTCGACGGGACGCGAAACGCTCAGGAGGTACTCGGAGACCTCGGCCACGGCCTTGTCGATGCCGCGCTTGACACCCATCGGGGCAGCACCGGCAACCACGAGCCGGACACCCTCGGCGACCATGGCCTGCGCCAGGACGGTCGCGGTCGTGGTGCCGTCGCCGGCCACGTCGTTGGTCTTGGTAGCGACCTCCTTGACCAGCTGCACGCCGAGGTTCTCGTAGGGGTCGGTCACCTCGATCTCACGGGCGATGGTCACGCCGTCGTTGGTGATGGTCGGAGCACCCCACGACTTGTCCAGGACCACGTTGCGGCCCTTGGGGCCGAGGGTCACACGGACCGCATCGGCCAGCGTGTTGACGCCGCGCTCGAGCGCCCGCCGGGCCTCGACGTCGAATTCCACAATCTTGGGCATTTTCTTCCTCTGCTAGTTGGATGAGCGAAGGCCCCCGGGACCACCCGGGTACCGGGGATCCCAGGGGCCTTCGTGCGAACGCTTGGGGCTACTTCTCGACCACTGCCAGCACGTCGCGTGCTGACAGGATCAAGTAGTCCTCGCCTTCGTACTTGATCTCAGTGCCGCCGTACTTGGAGTACACGACGACGTCACCGACGCTGATGTCCAGCGGGATGCGCTTCTCGCCGTCCTCGTCGAAACGACCCGGACCCACCGCGAGGACCTTGCCCTCTTGCGGCTTCTCCTTGGCCGTGTCCGGAATGACCAGGCCTGAGGCCGTGGTCTGCTCTGCGTCCAGCGGCTGCACGAGGATGCGGTCCTCGAGCGGCTTAATGGCGACCGACACGGTCTACCTCCCATTTGGGATCGAATAAACGGACATTGGTACAAGCCGGCCTTCTGTCACCCCGAGCGTCGCGGTCCCGGAACGACTCCAACCGATTAGCACTCACAGCGGGTGAGTGCTAATCCAGACATTAATCGCGATTAGCACTGTCGTCAAGAGAGTGCTAATCGTCCGGCCAGTGATGCCGTCCCCAGCCAGGTGTGCGGGGCACCCGCGAAGCACCATCCCAGCTTCGGGGCGTTGCCACTGATCCACAGGGCGGGCACGCGCTTGTCCCCTCGGGTCGATCCGGCCAATGAGAAGCACTTATTGCGTTGCAGACTCGACGGATTCTGGGCGAAAACCGCTAGGCCTTCCTCAATCGTCAAGGGCAAGCGCCCGCATCCGAGGATCCGGGGCACCGCATCACGCGGGCGCACATTCAGGTACTCGATTCCTGGTTCGAAGCCGTACACGAGGTAGGGCTCGGTGAGTGAAACCGCCGGGTCGATCGGGCGGTACCGCTCGGGGTCCTCGAAGTTGCGGTCGAAGATCCCCGGCTGGTCGGAGTCGGCCAGGTGCAGTCGGGTGATGAGTTCGTGGAAGGGCACGATCACGTGGGGGAACACCAGCACCGCGTCATCCGGCACCTCACCGAAGGTGATGTCGGGCACGTCGAAACCCAGACTCCGGTAGGTGTTCAGTTGTCCGTCGAGATCGGCCACGCTGGGCACAACACCGGTTGCGGCGGCCGACATTCCCGCACTCGTGCCGGTGGGCGCATTGGTAGCCTGCGCGGATGGCGCCGGCTCGCAGACTCTCATCCCAGCAGTCTGGTGCGACGGCCCGGGGACAGCTGTGAATGTCGAGTGGCTGGCCAGCCAGGAGGGCAGGGATGCGATCGCGTCCCTGCGTGGCGTTGACCCACTGCAGGCCCGCTCGGCGCTGCCCGGGGTGGATGCCGACCTGGTATCCCAAGCCCTCACCCAGGCCCAACACCGGCCGGTGGACTTCCCTTTGGCACTGGTCACCCGCGACGGTATCCAGCAGGCGAGCCCTGTGGCTGTGGCCCGACGCAGAGCGACCCGACTGGCAGAAGCCGGGGTCACCGACGTGATCGACGCCGGCTGCGGCATCGGGCTGGACTCCTGGGCGTTCGCCGAAGCCGGTCTTAATGTCGTCGCAGTCGAGGTCGACCCCACCACGGCAGCGGTTGCCCGGGCCAACCTCGCCGGATTCGGCGTGGAGGTTCGGACCGGGGACGCGACGAGCATGGCGTTGCCTCCAGGAGTCCTGTTCGTCGATCCGGCTCGCCGCCGGGAGCACGCAGACGCAGATGG
>JALOLM010000041.1 GCA_025455985.1 Candidatus Nanopelagicales bacterium
CGCTCCGGTGACCTCGGTGTGTTCCTGCATCGGTGGGGCGAGATCGACCAGTGGATTGACCTCTGGCTGATGCCGGTCTGGGACATACACCGAGACCAGTGGCGTGCGGCCCACCGCCGTGAACGTGTAGCCGTTGGTCTGCTCCTGGCCGAACCATGCGACATCGTCCACGACGATCATCTCCGAGGTCTTCTCGTACTCGGCCGGAATCTCGACCCCGCACTTGAGCACCATGCGGGGATCTCCCCAAGCTGCTGCGAACTCAGTCCGGCCGGTGTCCTCGTCCCCCTCGAGTTGGCTGGGCAACGACGAGACCAACGCCGAGCATGCGGAGCGCTGATCGGCTGGTGGCTCAGCGGTGGGAACCGGATCGCTGGCGCAAGCGCACAGCGCTAGGACCCCTAGGACAAGTGCACGACGGGACACGTGAGTGTCCGGGTGATCCCGGGTACGGCCTGCACCTTGGCCACGACCATCTGGCCGAGCTGGTCCACCGACTCGGCTTGGCCCTGGACGATCACGTCGTAGGGGCCGGTCACGTCATCAGCCTGGGTCACTCCAGCGATGTCGCGGATCTGTTCGGCGACCCTGGATGCCGAGCCGACTTCGGTCTGGATCAGGATGTAGGCCTGGACCACGGTTCCTCCTACGAGTTGGTGCCTAGGAGACTATCTTGACCACGGATCCGAAGACACGAGTGGGTGGAGGCCGCAGATGAGCGCACAGACGGTGGGCGATGTCGGGGAGTTCGGGCTGATCGCAGCCCTCCAAATGCGTTTGAAGACCACGGCCGCAGTCGAGGTACCTTCCGGCGACGACGCCGCGGTTCTGCGCCTCGGGGCGGACCGTCTGGTGGTCAGCACCGACATGCTGGTGCAAGACCGGCACTTCCGACTCGAATGGTCGACACCCGAGGAGATCGGGCACAAAGCGGCGGCCCAGAACTTCGCGGATCTCACGGCCATGGCAGCCAGGCCTGTGGCCCTGACCGCGGCTATTGCGATGCCCGCGGAGACGACCGTGGAGTGGGTGCTGGGCGTTGTCGACGGTCTCGTGGCCGAAGCGGAGATGCTGGGGGCGGCGGTCGTGGGTGGTGACGTGACCCGCGCACCGGCGATCACGATCTCGGTCACGGCGCTCGGCGTACCGGTGGGTAGCCGTCTCGTGCGCCGCAGCGGGGCCCAGCCGGGCGACGTGGTGGCGGTGTGCGGGCGTCTCGGATGGGCCGCTGCCGGCCTGGCTGTGCTCGGACGCGGCTTCCGCTCGCCGCGTGTGGTGGTCGATGCTCACCGTCGTCCGCGTCCGCCGTACGAAGCCGGGGCTTTGGCTGGGGCCGCGGGGGCCACGGCGATGATCGATGTCAGTGACGGTCTGCTGGCCGATCTCGGACATGTCGCTGAGGCCTCAGGAGTGCAGATCGTCCTGGATGTCGAGCGGCTGCCGATCGATGATCAGATCCGGGAGACGGCTTCGGCTTTCAACGCCGACCCGCTGGGCTGGGTGATCTCAGGTGGGGACGACCACGCGCTGGCAGCGACCTTCCCGGCGGGCGCGACACTTCCGGCCGGCTTTGTCGCGGTGGGTGAGGTTGTGGCAGGCTCCGGGGTCGAGGTTCCGGGCTACCGGCACATCGGTGCCCCCGGGTTCGACCACTTCCGGGAATGAGTTAGGGGTTGTCGCGACCGGGCGTACTTCCACCGCCGAAAGTGGGCACGTCCCCCACTCAGATGCCACCTTTGTGCGGCGTGGATACCCCCATAACGTCGCAAATCGGGCGGGAATTCCACGCAAAGAGGGCAGATTCCTGAATCCAGCTTCGCTGCGTGCCACTTTCGTGCGGCGAGCGTCTCGACGCCAGCATTTGCTCGAGGTTAGTTCGGCGGGATCTACTGGATGGTCAGGGCCCGACAACGCGCACTCGAACTGGAGGCGCCAAAACCGGAGCCCCGTGGGGCTGGCGAATCAGAACCCCCGAGCCTCAGACGACGCGGGTGACTTTGCCGGCCTTCAGGCAGCTGGTGCACACGTTGATGCGCTTGGGGGCCTTGCCCACCATGGCGCGCACGGACTGGATGTTCGGGTTCCAGCGGCGCTTGGTGCGGCGGTGGGAGTGCGAGATGTTGTGGCCGAAGCCGGGACCCTTGCCACAGACGTCGCAGTTGGCAGCCACGGGAACTCCTTCAAGATGGTTCTACGGTTTAGGTCGGAGCGCAGCGTCTTCGGCGCACACGTACTCCACAAGGATAGCCGATGGACGACAAAAAGCGCATCGCCCCCCGTTACCCTGGGTTCACATCCGTGACAGGCAGGAGCGACTGGAGATGGCGGACGATCCCCGGGTAGCGCTCGACGCCGCCTGTCTGCGCAATTGGATGCTGCTGAGTCAGGACAGTCTCGGGCGGCGACGCAAAGAGATCGACGCCCTCAACGTGTTCCCCGTCCCCGACGGCGACACGGGTACCAACATGTACCTCACGGTGGAAGCCGCGGCCGTGGCCGCCGGCGAGGTGTCGGATCCGGCCAACAGACCGTCACCGGTGGCCGAAGCCATCGCCCGCGGTTCCCTGCTGGGTGCTCGTGGCAACTCCGGAGTGATCCTCAGTCAGTTGCTGCGTGGGTTCGCCGATGTCGTGGGCAGGGTCGACACCCCTGCTGCCTCGACCCTGCAGGAGGCGTTGCGGCGGGGTGCCGATCAGGCCTACGAAGCCGTGAGCCGCCCGGTCGAGGGTACCGTTCTCACCGTCGCCCGGGCCGCGGCCGACGCTGCCAGCACTGTGACCACCGATGACCTCGCCGCGGTCGCCACGGCTGCTGCGGACAGCGCGCGAGCGGCCCTGGCCAGGACCCCCGAGCAATTGCCGGCGCTGGCTGCTGCGGGTGTGGTGGACGCGGGAGGCAAAGGGCTTGTCGTGGTGCTCGACGCGCTGGCCGAAGTGTTGACCGGGGAGACCCGGGTCGAGGATCTCATTCCGGCTGCAGCCGTTGTTGCCCATGAACCCATGCCACAAGGGGAGTACCACGGCCCCCGCTACGAAGTGATGTACCTGCTCGACGGAGAGGACGACGCGATCCCGCAATTGCGCTCCCGGCTTGATGCGCTGGGCGACTCCCTGGTGGTGGTCGGGGGAGGGGGCCTGTGGAACGTACACGTGCACACCGATTCGATCGGCGAATCCATCGAGGCCGGCATCGAGGCGGGCCGCCCTCATCGGATCGCAGTCACCGATCTGATCGAACAACAGCGGCACCTGCCACGGGAGATCACCAGGGTGGTTGTCGCGGTGGCTCACGGTCCCGGAGTCGCCTCCCTGTTGGAGGAATCCGGGGCTGTGGTCGTGCGCACCCCGCCGCGGGGGCGGCCGAGCACCCGCGACTTCGTCCGCGCGGTCACCTCGTCCGGGGCCCGCGAGGCGTTGCTGCTGCCGTCGGACAGCGACTCCACTCCGGTGGCAAAGGCGGCTGCCGAGTTCCTGCGTGACGACGACATCCGGGTGGCCGTGGTCCCCAGCAGGTCGATCGTCCAGACGCTGTCCGCGGTGGCCGTCCACGACGCGGCAGCCGGGTTCGACGACGACGTGGTCACGATGGCCCGCGCCTCGAGCGCCACCCGATACGGCGGGGTGACGGTCGCCAGTAAGGAAGCCATCACCACTGCCGGACGCTGCCAGATCGGAGACGTGCTGGGACTGGTCGACGGCGACATCGTCGAGATCGGCGACTCGGTCGAGGCGGTCACGATGCGGGTCATCGACCGCATGTGCAGCAGCACCTCTGAGTTGGTCACTTTGGTCACCGGTTCGCAGGGCCCACCCGAGCTGGTCGAAGCGGTCGAGGCGCATCTGCGTTCGGCGCTCGTGGACCTCGAGGTCGTGGCCGGGGGACAGCCGTACTGGCCGGTCATCGTCGGCGTCGAGTGACGTGCCTGCATTATCGACCTCTCTGGCGGAGGTGATCGGGGGCCGCAGCGCCGCGAGCCTGCGCAAGTCCCACGGCGTCGTCACCTGCGAGGACCTGTTGTGGGTGTTTCCGCGCCGCTACCAGGACATGGCCAAACTCACCGACATCGCCGGCTTGCACGTCGGCGACGTGGCCACAGTGCTGGCCCGGGTCAAGGTGGCCACCGTCCGTCCGACCCGATCGGGGCAGATGATGAACGTCATCGTCACCGACGGCAACCAGGACCTGCACCTGGCGTTCTTCCGGGGGCTCGGGCAATTCAAGGCGCAACTGACGCCGGGCCGGGTCGGCCTGTTCAGCGGCAAGGTCGGGGCGTACCGCGGCCAACTGCAGTTGGCTCACCCGCAGTGCGCGATGTCACCGGTGTCGGGCGAGGCCGACCCGGCGGAGCTCGAGGCGTTCCTCGCCAAGATCACGCCCATCTACCCGGCAACCGCGTCGATCCCTTCGTGGCGGGTGGCGAAGGCGATCCGCATGGTGCTGGACGCCGTCGACCTCAGCGACGACCCGATCGACGAGGCGATCCGCGCCCGCCGCGGCCTGCTCGCTCAAAAGGATGCGTTCACTGCGATTCACGCGCCGACGGACATGTCCGTGGTGGCTGCAGCTCGTGACCGGTTCCGTTACGAGGAGGCGTTCGTCCTGCAGACGATCCTGGCCCTGCGCCGCCAGGCGGCCGCCAGCAGTCCGGCCACCGCTCGCACCGGCAAACTCGATGGCATCGCGAGCGCCATCGACGAACGCCTGCCGTTCGAGCTCACCGACGGTCAGCGGCAAGCGGTGGCCCAGATCCGCTCGGACATCGCCCAGCCTCGACCTATGCAGCGCCTTCTGCACGGGGAGGTCGGTGCCGGCAAGACGCTGGTGGCGCTGCTGGCGATGGCGACCGTGGTGGACTCCGGCGGGCAGGCGGTCCTGCTGGCACCCACGGAGGTGCTGGCAGCACAGCACTTCACCTCGATCACGAACCTCCTCGGCCCGCTCGGTCAGGCCGGCACTCTCACCGGCGACACCAGCGGGACCCAGGTCGTCCTGCTCACTGGGTCAGCCACGGCGGCGGCGCGCAAGGAGGCGCTGCTGAAGATCATGAGTGGTCAGGCGGGCATCGTGATCGGTACCCATGCGCTGCTGCATGACGTGGTCCAGTTCGCCGACCTCGGCCTCGTGGTGGTTGACGAGCAGCACAGATTCGGCGTCGAGCAGCGGGCGGCGCTGCTGGAGCGCGGTACCGGTCAGACCCGCCCACATCTGCTCGTGATGACAGCCACACCCATCCCGCGCACGGTTGCCATGACGGTGTTCGGCGATCTTGACGTCACCACGTTGCGTGAGTTGCCGGCGGGGCGAGCCACGGTCGCCACTTTCGTGGTGGACGAATACAACGCCCCCCGCCACGCCACCCGCACGTGGGAGCGGGTTGCTGAGGAGGTGGCCCAGGGTCGGAAGGTGTACGTCGTGTGCCCGCGGATCGGCCCCGAGGACGCCGATGAGGAACCCCCGGAGCCGACGGCGTCCCCGCTGGATCTCTTGGACTTCCCGACGCCGACCAGTAGGGGGGTGCTGGCCACCGCGGAGGAACTCAGCACAGGCCAGTTGCACGGTTGCAGGGTCGGAATCATGCACGGACGCCTGCCGGCTGCCGAGAAGGCCGACGTGATGCGCAGGTTCGCGGCGGCGGCTGATGATCCCGACGCGGTCGATGTCCTGGTCTCGACCAGTGTGATCGAAGTCGGGGTCGACGTCCCGAGCGCGACCATGATGGTCGTGCTCGACGCCGAGGCGTTCGGGGTGTCGCAGCTGCATCAACTCCGCGGACGCGTCGGCCGTGCGCAACTGCCGGGGCTGTGTCTGCTGTCCACGCGCAACCCCGCGGCCCTTGAGCGCTTGGAGAAGGTCGCGGCCACCAGCAACGGTTTCGATCTGGCTCGCGTCGACCTCGAGCAGCGCAAGGAGGGAGATGTGCTGGGCACCGCGCAATCCGGCCGGCTCACGACCCTGCGGGTGCTGCGGGTTATCCGTGACGAGGATGTGATCGAGCATGCGCGCGCCGACGTCGCCCAGATGTTGCACGACGATCCCCAACTCTCGGCGCACGGCGCGATCCGTGCCGAGATCAACCGCTGGGAGTCGGCCCAGACCCAGTTCGTGGAGAAGACGTGACCCGCATCATCGCCGGGACGGCGCGGGGCAGGCGGCTGAAAGTGCCGGCGCAACTCACCAGGCCGACCTCCGATCGGGTCCGTGAGGCACTGTTCTCATCTCTGGAGTCCATGAGGGGCATGTCCGGCGCGAGGGTGCTCGACCTGTTCGCCGGCTCCGGTGGGCTGGGGCTCGAGGCGCTGTCGCGCGGTGCCGCCGAGGTGGTGCTGGTGGACAACTCGGCGCAGGCGGCCAGAGTGATCGCCGAGAACATCCAGACCGTGGGTATGGCCGGCGCGCACTTGGAACGCAGGTCGGCCCGCGACTACCTGACAGGACCGCCACGGCCTTTCGACATCGTGCTGATGGATCCGCCGTACAGCCTCAGCGACGACGAGGTCGCAGTCCTCGTGCGTGCCCTGACCGGCGGCTGGCTGTCGTCGGAAGCGATCGTGGTCATCGAGCGCGGCTCGCCGGGTGTGGCCGATCTGTGGCCCGTCGGCTTCGGCGCGTCGTGGAATCGCCGGTTCGGCGGCACCCACGTCGCGCGTGCCGTTTGGTACGGTCACGAACAGGTCCCGTCTCCCCACCCCTGACCCCTCACGAGGAGCCCAAGGTGCGCCGAGCAGTCTGCCCCGGATCTTTCGACCCCGTGACAAATGGTCACCTGGACATCATCTCGCGGGCCTGCAAGTTGTTCGACGAGGTTGTGGTCGCCGTGCTCATCAACAAGAAGAAGCAGGGCATGTTCACCGTCGAGGAGCGCATCGAACTGCTGCGGGAGGTGACCGCGGACTTCCCGAACGTGCAGGTGGCCTCGTTCCACGGTCTTCTCGTCGATTTCTGCAACGAACATGACATCCGGGCCATCGTCAAGGGCCTGCGCGCGGTCAGCGACTTCGACTACGAGTTGCAGATGGCGCAGATGAACTACCAGCTCGCCGATGTCGACACGGTCTTCGTCTCGACGAACCCGCTGTACTCCTACCTGTCGAGCAGCCTGATCAAGGAGGTCGCCACCTACGGGGGCGACGTTTCCAACCTTCTCCCCGGCGTGGTCTACGACAGATTGCGCGAGCGTGTGACTAATACTGGGTGAAAGAGTCAGGAGGGCCGCATGGAGGTCTACGAACGACTGGATGACCTGGTCGACCTTGTCGAGGGGGCCCGCGGGGTTCCGCTGTCGGATTCCTGCGTCGTCAACCGCACCATCGCCCTGGAACTGCTGGAGGCGGTCCGCTCGCTGATGCCGGCGTCCCTGCGCGATGCGGCCACCATCCTGGCCGACCGCGACGATGTCCTGGAGGACGCCACGCGTGAGGCGGAGTCGCGGATCGCCAGCGCCCAGGACGAGTCGGACACCATCGTGGCGCGGGCGGAGAATGAGGCGGCCGCCATCATGTCCCAGACCCGTGCCGAAGTAGAGCAGATGTTGGCCCAAGGGCAGTCGGACGCCGCCCGGACCGTGGACCGGGCGCGGGCCGAGGCTGAACGCCTTGTTGCCGCCGACACGATCCGGCTCGAGGCGGAGCGGCAGGCCAAAGGTCTGCGCCAGCAGGCCGAGTCCGACGCATCCCGGGTGCGTGCCGAGGCCGATATCTACGTGGACAAGCGGCTGGCCAATCTGGAGGACACGCTGCGAGCCGCCCTTGACCAGATCGGCCGTGGCCGGCGTCGGTCGAACACGACCGCACCGGCAGTGGAGGTGCAGGACGCGGTGTACGACTTCACGCAGGATCCCGAAGTGGCCGGTGAGTTGGTGGGCGGCAGGCGCCGGAGCGCCCGTTAGGCCACCAGCGCTTCGCGACCGGTTCGGGGCGCAGCCGCGCCAGGTTGCTACCCTTATGGCGTGGCTTACCGCCACCGGCGTTGTCGTGCCCGCGGGCACCCGCGCCGATCGATGAACCCAGGGAACAGTGATGACGACGATTGCCGACGCGCCATTCGTCGTCGACGTGCGCGCTCTGCTCGGCAAGCCCGGGGCGTACCAGCGTTTGGAGATCACCGAGCCAGTCGGCCCGGACGTGCGCACTGAGGTCGTCGCCGTGGGTGAGGCTCAGCCCGTCACCGCCGAGGTGATGCTCGAGAGCGTCCGTGAGGGCATTCTCGTGACCGGTCAAGCCTCCACCGTCGGGGATGCGGTCTGCAGTCGCTGCCTGGACCCGGTACGGGTGGACCTGTCCGCACCGTTGCAGGAGTTGTACGCCTGGAGCGCCCAGGAAGCCGAAGTCGACGATCTCGGCGAGTTGGGACCACATCTCGACGGCGAACTGCTGGACCTGCGACCGCCGATCCGTGATGGCTTGATCCTTGAGATGCCACTCGCGCCCTTGTGTGACCCCGACTGCCCGGGCCTGTGCCCCCAGTGCGGTGTCAGACTCGCTGACGATCCGTCTCACGTCCATGAATCCTCAGACCCCCGGTGGGCAGCACTGTCCGCCCTCAAGAACGACCTGCTCGATGAGCAGGCCGATGCACCCAAGGAGAACTAAGTGGCCGTTCCGAAGCGCAAGAAGTCGCGCAGCAACACCCGGTCGCGCCGGGCGCAGTGGAAGACGTCGGCTCCGACGCTGGCCAACTGCAAGCAGTGTGGTGCGCCCAAGCCGAACCACACCGCATGCCCCGAGTGCGGTACGTACGCCAAGCGCCGCGTGCTGGACGTCTAAGAAGGCTCAGTGTCGCCCACGGTGGACCTGCCCGCGCTCGTCGAACGGCTCGGTGTCCCCGGCATGCCCGGCGAGTTGGAGCTGGCGCTGGTCCACCGGTCGTATTCCTACGAGAACGGGCGTATCCCCACCAACGAGCGCCTCGAATTCCTCGGTGATGCGGTGCTCGGTGTGGTCGTCACCGACTACCTGTACCGGGAGTTCCCGGATCTGCCCGAGGGCCAACTGGCCAAGATGCGCTCGGCCATCGTCAATGCGCACTCCCTTGCCCAGGTCGCCAAGGGCCTTGACCTCGGATCTCATGTCCTGCTCGGACGCGGCGAGGAGTCCACGGGTGGCCGGGAGAAGGTGTCCATCCTGGCCGACGCCCTCGAAGCGGTGATAGGTGCTGTCTACCTGGAGTTCGGGGTTGAGGGAGCGCGCAGCTTCATCCTGAGTACGTTCGACAGTCTGATCAACACGGTCCGCGACCTCGGAGCGGGGCTGGACTGGAAGACGAGCCTGCAGGAACTCGCCGCCGCCCTGGGCTATGGCCCGCCCGAGTATGTGGTCAGCGGTGATGGCCCCGACCACGCGCGCACGTTCACCGCCCAGGTCCAACTCGGCGACCGGCTGTACGGCCATGGCAGCGGCCGGACCAAGAAGCACGCCGAGCAGGAAGCCGCGCAGACAGCTTTCGAACAACTGCGCGCCGAGGTCGATGCCTGAACTGCCGGAGGTCGAGGTGGTGCGCCGTGGGCTGCAGCATTGGACCGCCGGCCGGCGCATCGAGGCTGTGGATGTGATGCACCCGCGGGCGATCCGCCGCAATCCTGGGGGACGTTCTGAATTCACGGCTCGGATTGCCGGGCGCAGGTTGGGTGAAGTGCAGCGCCGCGGCAAGTTCTTGTGGTGGGATCTCGACGACGAAACTGCTTTGGTGGGTCACCTCGGCATGTCGGGGCAGTTCCGCGTCGACGCCGCGCCTGGCGAACACACCCGCATCGTCTTCGACCTCGGTGACGTGCGCCTGCTGTTCGACGACCAGCGGACATTCGGCGGCATGTGGGCCGACACAGCCGTCGATGCAGCGCCGGTAAGTCTGGCGCACGTAGCGCCCGATCCGTTCTCCGATGACTTCGATCGGGCCGCGGTGGTGGCGGCGATCAGGTCGCGTTCGGCGCCGGTCAAGGCGCTGCTGCTGGATCAATCGCTGGTGTCGGGGATCGGGAACATCTACGCCGACGAGGCACTGTGGCAGGCACGGGTGCACTGGAACACCCCCGGTCGCGACGTCAGCGCACGCAAGGCGGGGGAGTTGCTGGATGCAGCCGCCGATGTGATGAGCGCAGCGGTGTTGGCCGGAGGCACCTCCTTCGACCGGCTCTATGTGAACGTCAATGGCAGCAGTGGCTACTTCCAGCGCGACCTCGCCGCCTACGGCCAGCAGGGGCTGCCCTGCCCGAG
>JALOLM010000333.1 GCA_025455985.1 Candidatus Nanopelagicales bacterium
CCGCATCTCCGACGGCCGCACCGGCGGCGAGCACCTCGCCGGGCGCGTGGTAGCCCTCGCCGGTGACGGTGTATCCCTGCCCGCCGATCCACACGTCGCGCACGGTCATCTGGTTGACGGTCAGGGTGCCGGTCTTGTCGGTGCAGACCACGGACGTGGCGCCCAGGGTCTCCACCGAGGCCAGCTGCTTGACCAGGGCGCCCCGGCGGGCCATGTGGTGGACCCCCACTGCCAGGGTGACGGTGACCACCACCGGCAGCCCCTCGGGCACGGCGGCGACCAGCAGCGCCACCGCGGACAGCAGGATCTCGTGCCACGGCTCCCCGCGCAGCAGGCCCAGGCCCAGGTAGACCACGACCGCGGCCCCGCCGATCACCGCCAGGCGTTTGCCCAGCTGCGCGAGTTGGCGCTGTAGCGGGGTCTGGGTGACCGGGGTGGCCTTGATCAGCTCGGCCAGGCGTCCCATCTGGGTGCCCGACCCGGTGGCGACCACGACCAGCTCACCACGACCGCGGGTCACCAGGGTGTTCATGAACACCATGCAGCGCAGGTCCCCCAGGGGTGCGTCGACAGCACCGATCGGATCGACCCGCTTCTTCGTGGGGATGGACTCCCCGGTCAGGGCGGATTCGTCGACCTCGAGCTGCTCGGCGACCAGCAGCCGACCGTCAGCGGGGACCTGGCTGCCCGCGTCGAGCAGGACCACATCACCGGGCACCAGGTCCTGGGCGGGGATCTCGGCGACCGCCCCGGAACGGCGCACCACACAGGTCGGGGCCAGCATCTGGCGCAACGACTCCAGGCTGTTCTCCGCGCGGGACTCCTGCACGAATCCCAGGACCGAGTTGATCACGACCACGGCCAGGATGACCACCGCATCCTTGACATCGCCCACCACGCCGGCGATCCCCGCGGCCCCGAGCAGGAGCAGCACCAACGGGTTGCGGACCTGGTCGACCAGCAGCTTCACCCGGCTGCGCCGGTTCGGTTCGGGGAGCGTGTTGAGCCCGGAAACCTGACGCCGCTGGCGCACCTGGTCCTCGCCCAGGCCCTGGCCAATGGGTACGGCCAACGCGTCGGCGGCCTCGGCAGCCGTGAGCAGATGCCACGCCCGGTCAGGGACCGTGACCGGAGCCGGGGGGGTGGTCGTGCTCATCGGGCCCCGGACATCTCCGGGTCGGGCACATGGGCGATCAGCAGGTTCGCCGACCCGTCCTTGAGCAGCTCCGAGACGGTGGACCCGACCCGCATCCGTGCCAACCCGGTCAGCCCACGGGTGCCCATCACGACAAGGTCGATCTGGTTGACCCGGACGAAGTCGACCAGCTCCCGCCGTGCTCTTCCGCGCAGGCGCGCCACCCTTGTCGGCCAGATGCCTGCGGGCAGGGCCGCACCCGCCACCTTCAGCGACCGCTCGACGTCAGTGCTTCCGTCGTCCACCGACACCAGGTGAACCGCGACGTCCTGCGACCAGGGCAGGGTCCAGAACGCCTGCAGTGCCCGCTGGGCATGCGGGCTGCCATCCACGCAGAGAGCCACCGACCGGGTCGGATACCCGTGCCGGGCGATCAGCATCGGCGCGGGGGGATGCACCAGCAGCCACTGCGTGGTGCTCCCAGCCCACAGGCCGGCCAGATGCCCCCGATGGTGGCACCCCAGGACCATCAGTCCAGCATCGGAACGACCCAGCAGGACCACCCGGGGATCTCCGGTCACCTCCACCTGATCCCAGGAGGCCAGGGCGACCTCCGCCGGCGGTCGGCGAGGCACTACTCGGGAGGCCTTCACGTCCGCCCCGCCGGCAAGGGCCGCCCACCGGACAGTCACGGCCTGCAGATCCCACCCCGCCCAGCGGTGGCCAGTCAGCCACGCCCAGGCCACATCCGATGCCGGCTCACCATCATCGGCCAGCACGACAACCGGTCGCTTCGCGTCTTGAGCCCCAGTCACCGGGACCACCTACCTCCCCTGACATATGAAATCTATCTCACCTATCAGGGCCACATCAGGGTCCTAGGTCCCGACCGGGCAGGGGCCGAGGACCTGGGGACCTGCGGGGGCGGTCCTGGGAGGGAGCGAGGCGGGGTCAGGCCAGCACCTCGAGGATCGCGAGGTTGGCGGTGGTCACCCCGTCAACGCCGAGGCGTACGAGGTTGTTGAGCCGCTGGGCATCGTTGACCGGCCAGGCGAGCACGAGCAGGTCTCGCTGGTGGAGCCACCCGACAAGGGTGGTGTCGACCAGGCCCTGGAAGATCGTCACCCCGCCGATCGCCGTCTGCAGCTCGGCGTCGGACCGCAGCTGCTGCACGCCCTCGGGGAACCCGATGCTCAAGAGCAACGTGATCTCGGGCAGGTCGCGGTGCAGCCGAACGATGGCGTCACGGTCTCGGGTCGCCACCATGACCTCACGCGATCCCTGCCGCGGGGCGAGGAACGTGACGAGGTCGTCGAGGAACGCGGCGTCGTCGCGTTTGAGGTCGAGCTTGAGGACGTCGGCGGGCTCCGCGGCATCCCAGACCTGGGCCAGTGTCGGCCCGCGGAAGATCCGGTTCGTGAGCCAGGACATGGGCTGGTCGCGACCGGCCACGAGCTCTCCCCACACCGAGATCAGGTCGGCCTCGACGACGTCGGCGCCGTGGTCCAGTGCGACTTGGAGGGTGTCGAGTCGGTTGGCCGCGTTGTGGGCGACGCCCAACACCCCGGAGTAGTCCGTGAGGAGGGCCGGATCGAGCTCGTCACTGAACTGCTGCGGCGGCAGTCCCTACGAGAAGTGCCGTGCGGGTGACCAGGCCACGACCACAACTCCGGTGACCAGGGCGCAGACCACAACCGCGAACCCACGGGCGCTGCGGCCCCTCCACCGCGACCGTGTCTGACGCGTGTCACCTGTCACGTGAGCATTCTCAACCGAGCAACGGATCCGTGCACCCAGCGACCGGCGGGGCGCGTGCCGCGGGAGCAACACCCCACGCACCCATCGTGCGGGCGCTGGTGCGACGCCGCCTGACGGGCGCGGCTCTAGCTTCTGGCGTGGCCTGGTGTTCGCGTCGCTTGTGGGTGCTTGGCGTAGGTTCCCGTCATGGAGTTGACCTCACCGAGGAAGGCCAGGGCGGGCGAGAAGGTCGCGGTGCTGTCGCCCTCGTTCGCCGCGCCCGGGGTCGCTCCTGCTGTCCACGAGCAGGCCATTGAACGGCTCATCACGCTCACGGGGCTGGTGCCAGTGGAGTTCGCGACCACGCGCATGCTCGGCGCCTCACCTCGACAGAGGGCCGCGGACCTGAACGCCGCGTTCGCCGATCCCGAGATCCGCGCGGTGCTGGCCACCATCGGCGGCGAGGAC
>JALOLM010000334.1 GCA_025455985.1 Candidatus Nanopelagicales bacterium
GCGGTGGTGTCCGGGCACATGAGCGCCATGTTGTGGAAAGGCGTGATCAGCACCCCGCGGTTCGACAGGTAGAGGTGCAGGTACTCCTCGATGTCGTCGTCGTGAGCAGCAGCCGACTCGGTTCCGTTACGCGGCGCCGGTCGCACGAACCGGTACTCCGCACGGGCCCCGAGCTGGGCGATCGACCAAGGCGCGTCGTACTTCTCGAGCACCGCATCCACCCCTGCCGTAAACCGGGTCGCCAGGGTGATCATGTGCTCGAAGTTGGCGTCGGTGAACACTTCACTGAGGGTGGCCCGCATCGCGGCAGTGGACAACACGTTGCCCGCCAGGGTGCCTCCGACACCACCGACGTCCACGAGGTCGGCCTCGGGGTGGTTGCGCACCGCATCCGCGACGGCGTCGGTGATGCCATAAGCACCGCTGGGAATGCCACCGCCGATGCTCTTGCCGATCACGAAGATGTCAGGCTGCAGGTTCCAAGCCGCGGTGCAGCCGCCGGGGCCAGCCGAGATGGTGTGCGTCTCGTCGATCAGCAGCAACGTGCCGTACTTGGTGCACAGGTCGCGCACACCCTCCAGGAAGCCGGGCTCCGGGAGCACGATGCCGATGTTCGTCAATGCCGGTTCCATGATCAGAACCGCCACATCGCCGTGGGCCAAGCCGGCCTCCACGTCGGCCAGGTCGTTGAACTCGGCCACGCGCGTGGAGTCTGCCACGGGATACGCGGGCCCCACGTTGCCGCCTCGCGGCTCAGTCGTACCGTCCGGGCCGGAGATCACGAACGTCTCGTCCACCGAGCCGTGGTAGCAGTAGGAGAACGCCATGACCTTGGGCCGGCCGGTGACCATGCGCGCCAGGCGCAGGGCCCAGCGGTTGGCATCGGTGGCCGTCAGGCTGAAGGACCACAAAGGCAGTCCGAAGCGCCGGGTCAGGTCCGCGGCCACCCATTCGGCATCGGCACTAGGCATCATCGTGGTGATGCCGCCGAGTTCCCCGATCCGGCGCTGGACGGCCGAGACCGTCGCCTGCGGCGAATGCCCCGCCATCGAGCCGGTGTCACCGAGCGCGAAGTCGACGTACTCGTTGCCGTCCACGTCGGTGATCCGGTTGCCGTGGGCGGTGTCCAGATACAGCGGGTAACCGCCGGACCACTTGTTCATCCACGTCATGGGAACCCGGCCGAAGAGATGGTCCGCGGAGTCGAACAGTTCCTTGGAACGAGGAGTTCGTTCGGCGTGGGTGGCCCGCTCCACCTCGAGGGCGGCGGCGAGCTTGTCGCGGTCGATCATGGTTCTCCTATCTGCGGTCCTGCAACGCGAAGTACCGGCCGACCATTGGCAGGTACGACGACGACAGGGGTTTGAGGGGGATGGCGGGATGCTTCAGTTCGGCGAATGCCGGCGGTGGTTCCTGGCCCGTAACGACCTTGCCCAGCCTGTCCCCCAGCCAGGTGTTCAGGCTCACACCGGTTCCATTGCAGCCGGTGGCGTACCAGGCTCCGTCGACGGTACCGACGTGCGGCAGCCGGTCCAGAGTCATGGCGACGTACCCGGTCCAGGCGTACTCCACGGCGACGCCGGTGAGTTGCGGATGAATGCGCACCATGTTGTCGTACAGGAATTCGCGGGCGGTTGGCACATCGACGGGATCCAACTGGTTGCGCCCGCCGAAGACCATCCGGCCGTCGGGCGTGAGCCGCCAGTAGAACAACAGGTTCTTGGTGTCCACCATCATCTGCGGACCGATGAGTTGTAGCTGGTCAGCGGTCAGCGGTTCGGTTGCGATGATGTACGAGTTGATCGGCAGGATGCGCTTGGCCAACTCCGGGACAGCCGCGTCCATCTGGGCGTTGGTACCGATGATCACCTGGGCTGCCCGCACCGGACCGCGCGTGGTCTGAACCTCGAACCCGCCCGCCTGGCGTCTCAGCCCGGTGACAGCTGTGCGGTCGTGGACGATCGCTCCGGCGGCCAACGCCCGTTTCGCCAAGCCGTCGTGGAACTTGGCCGGGTGCAGGCCGCCGACCTTCGGGAAGAAGATCGCGGAATCGAAGGCTGTGCTGCCGATGCGCTCCCGGACCTGCGCTGCGTCGAGGAACTGCACGTCCTGCCCGGACCGCTGCAATTCGCCGGCGAAGTCCCGCAAGTGCGGGGTGTGAGAGGGCGTGTGTGCCAGGTACAACTGGCCGCTGCGCACGTAGTCGCAGTCGATCTCCTTGACCAGCGCCTCGGTGTGGTCGAACGCCGCGTCCACCTCCGCGTACAGATCACGGCCCAACTGCCCGTACTTCTTGGCCAATTTCTCCGGGCCAGCTTTCAGCTCCGGTATGACCATTCCGCCGTTGCGACTCGAGGCCCCCCAGCCCAACGGTTCCTTGTCGAGAACAAGGGTTGTGGCACCGGCGGTAGCCGCCGACGCGCCCGCACTGAGTCCGCAATACCCGGCGCCCACGACCAGCACGTCGACCTCGTGGGGCAGAGGATCCGCCGGCAGGGGTTCACGAGGAACCTGTTCCTGCCACAGGCAGACCTCACGGTAGGTCGGCGACAGGACGGCGGGCATAGGGTGACTTTACTTCAAACCCCGCTGTTTCCGCAGTCATCTGTTCTGGCAGCGGAGTAAACCGTACATTAGAGGGCATGGCCGATTCTGATTCCGTCGCTACGAGCAACTCCGAGGCGTTCGACCTCGACCGTGCACACGTCTTCCACTCCTGGAGCGCGCAGGCCGCGCTGAAGCCGCTGGTATTCCAATCCGGTTCCGGCAGCCGCCTGTGGGACTTCGAGGGCAACTCCTACTTGGACTTCTCCAGCCAATTGGTGAACACCAATATCGGCCACCAGCATCCAGCGGTCGTCAAGGCGATCCAGGACCAGGCGGCGGTGCAGGTGACGCTGGCCCCGCAGCACGCCTCGCTGGTGCGCGGCCAAACCGCGAAGGCCATCACCGAGGTCGCACCGCCCGGGCACAGCAAGGTGTTCTTCACCAACGGCGGGGCGGATGCCGCCGAGAACGCGGTGCGCATGGCGCGGCTGCACACCGGCCGGCACAAGGTGCTCAGCTTCTACCGCAGCTACCACGGCAACACCGGCGCAGCCATCAACGCCACCGGTGACCCCCGCCGCTGGCCCAACGAGTTCTCCTACGGCCACGTGCACTTCTTCGGCCCCTACCTTTACCGTTCGGCGTTCTGGTCGGCCGACGAGCAGCAGGAGTGCGAACGCGCCCTGCAGCACCTCGAAGAGGTCATCCGGTTCGAGGGGCCGAACACCATCGCCGCGGTTCTGCTGGAGACGGTCGTGGGCACCGCGGGGGTTCTGATCCCCCCGCC
>JALOLM010000335.1 GCA_025455985.1 Candidatus Nanopelagicales bacterium
AGTTGTGTGACGCGCAAGCCGGGCGGCAGTCCGGTGACGTACATGGCGACGTTGGACATGTAGCCAGGCAATCACATCCGTTGTCGGTCGTGCAGGCGGGTTCTCCGGTCGGCGGTTGCGTCGGCTACCACTTGCGCGGACCTGTGGCGCCGTGGACAAACTCTCACCGCAGCGGTCGCTGGCTGCCCGTAATCTCTCGCGATGCACCTTCGAAATGTGAAGGGCGGACTTGCTCCGAGCCGACGATGGGTCAGACTGGCGGGGTGAATCGTGTGGTGTTGCTGGTCATGGCGCTGCTCCTGGCTGGCTGCGCAAGCGGTACGAATGCGCAAGCGCCTACCCCCGCACCCTGCGACCCGGGCCCACCCGGTACCCGGCAAGTCACGGTGGGGGATCGTTCGTTCCTGCTGCATGTCCCCCGGGACTTCGTCAACCCGTCGCCGGTCGTGTTCACGTTCCACGGCCGTGGCTCCAATGCTCAGCAACAGCTGCTGCTCACAAGTTTCGACCAGGTCGCCGAGCAAGGACGCTTCCTACTGGTTGCACCTGAGGCCGTCGGGGGGCGCTGGGATTTCCGGCCCAATGGCAAGGACGCCGAGTACCTACAAGCCGTCGGTGACGCGGTCCCCTGCGCAGACCCGGCCCGCGTCTACGCATCCGGGATGTCCATGGGTTCGGCAATGACCTTCGCGCTGGCCTGCGCCTCCGACCGCAAGTTCGCGGCCTTCGGCGGGGTGGCACTGACCTTGTACCGTCCTCGTTGCGACCAGGCCCCGCCCGCGCCGATCATCTACTTCCACGGCACGAAGGATCCGATCGTGCCCTTCGAGGGCGGCAAGCCGCAGGGTGAACCCGTCACCTTGCCCGCGGTGCCCGACGCCATGCAACGCTGGGCCGAACACAACGACTGCACGGCGCAGGCCACGCAGCAGATCGGCAAGGACGTGCGGTTCGAGCAATGGTCGGACTGCGCCGCGGACGCGGATGTGGACTACTACCGGGTGCGCGGCGGTGGTCACACGTGGCCGGGCACCACGCCGTTGATCGCGGACGCCATCGAGGCGTCCTTGGGCAAGACGACGCAGAGTGTCAATGCGTCGCAACTGATGTGGGAGTTCTTCGAGGGCTATACGCTGCCCGGTGCCGGGTAGGGACTCACGCCTCAGAAGCGCCACACCTCGACGGCCAGTGCAGCGGGCACGCCGACCCTGGTGCCGGTCTGCTCCAGGAACGCCCGGAGGAACTCGGGGTCAGCCATCGGGTGCTCACCTAGGCCCTCGAGGTAAGCGCGGTGCTCGCTCAGCGATGCCACAGCACGATCGACGCCGGCGCTCACATCGATCGCGTGAGTCGCCTGTGGTGAGCCTGCCACCAGTACGAGGGATGCATGGTGCGGCTCGGTGCCCGGGAAGATCCAGCGGTTGCCGGCATCGGCCACGGCGTCGAGAGCCGCAGTGCCCACAGCCTGATGGTCGGCACTGTTGCGCGCGCCCGGTCCCCAGCTCTCGCGGTGGTTGAACAGAAGCACGGTGTCGGGTCGGTGGCGCCGGATGGCCTCGGCCAGTTCACGGCGCAACGTTAGGCCGTACTCGATCGTGCCGTCCGGGTGGTCGAGGAACTCCACCACCTCCACGCCCACGACCTCGGCGCTGCGATGTTGTTCCTGCTCGCGCACAGCGGCCGCCGTCTGTGGGTCCATTCCGTCGATCCCGGCCTCACCGCGAGTGGCCAGCAGGTAACGGCAGTCGGCGCCGGCCGCGGTCCACATCGCGACCGCCGCGGCTGCACCGTACTCGATGTCGTCGGGGTGCGCGACGATGGCCAGGACCCGCTGCGGGGTGTGCTCCAGCAGTTCCATCTAGGCCGGCGGTTTCGGCTGGAAGGCGGACGCGAAACTCTCCAGCGCGCCGGTCAACTCCGCCGGCACCACCCACACCTTGTTCGACTCCCCCTTGGCGATTTCTGGCAGCGCCTGCAGGTACTGGTAGGCCAGCAGCTTGGGATCCGGGTCGGCCGCGTGGATCGCGTCAAACACCTTCTGGATGGCCTCGGCCTCACCGGTGGCCCGCAGCACGGCGGCCTGTTTTGCGCCCTCGGCCTCAAGGATCGCGGCCTGCTGCTCACCCTGGGCGGTGAGGATCTGGGACTGCTTGATGCCTTCGGCGGTGAGGATGGCGGCGCGGCGGTCACGCTCGGCGCGCATCTGCTTCTCCATCGACTCCTGCACGCTGGGCGGCGGGTCGATCGCCTTGAGTTCCACCCGGTTGACCCGGATCCCCCACTTGCCGGTGGCTTCGTCCAGTACCCCGCGCAGCTGGCTGTTGATCTGGTCGCGGGAGGTCAGTGTGGCTTCGAGGTCCATGCTGCCGACGACGTTGCGCAGTGTCGTCACGGTGAGTTGTTCAACGCCCCAGATGTAGTTCTGGATCTCGTAGGTCGCAGCTTTCGGGTCGGTCACCTGGAAGTAGATCACGGAGTCGATGCTGACCACGAGGTTGTCCTCGGTGATCACCGGCTGCGGCTGGAAGGTCACCACTTGCTCACGCAGATCCAGCCGCGAGGTGATGCGGTCCACGAAGGGCACCAGGATGTGCAGGCCAGCGCTGAGGGTGCGACTGTAGCGGCCCAACCGCTCGACCACGCAGGCCTGCGCCTGGGGGACGATTCGCACAGTCTTGGCCAGCACGATGATCAGGAACAACAGGACGAGCAGTACCACCACGGCACTGGTTATGGCTGCGGTCATGGGTTCTCCTCAGTAGGGACGAATGATCGCGGTGGCCCCGCGGATCGCGACGACGGTTCCGGTGGATCCCGCGGACAGTGGGTCCCAGGCATCCTCGAGTTGGGCCGACCAGATCTCCCCGCCGATCTTGACCCGGCCGGCGTCCGCGGTCACTTCTTCGACGACGGTCGCCTTCTGCCCGATGAGGGCGTCCACCCCGGTCAAGGCCGCCGGCCCGGACTTGAGGTGCTTGAGTGCGATGGGCCGCACGGCCAGGATGCCGAGCACGGCTACAGCCGCTGCGGCGCCCGCCTGCACGATGAACGGGGCCCCGAGGGCTGCGGCGCCAGCACCCGCCAGAGCCCCTGCGGCCAGCATGATCAGTACGAAGTCCAGACTGACGACCTCGAGAATCCCGAGGAGAACCGCCGCCACGAGCCAGAACACCGCTGCAGACATCCGAGCCTCCTTGCCCTCAGCCTAGGCGGTGGGGCCGACATCGGGAACTGCAAAGGACTCCGCGTGGGTAGCCTGATGCCCGATGGATGAATTTGTGCCCCGGCGTGGCTGGTCGAACCCGCATCTGCAGACCACCCGCAGCCGG
>JALOLM010000042.1 GCA_025455985.1 Candidatus Nanopelagicales bacterium
GCCTCGGCGCCATCCTTGGCGACAAGCCCGGGGACCCCTCGCATCAAATGGGTGACGTCGCGCGTGCTCCCGCCGCTGAATTCTGGATACGCCTTCAGCGCCGCAGCAACGCTGACGCCGTGATCATCGCCGGCCAAGCCGACCATCCCCCTGGCCAGGCCGACCAGCGGCAGCCCCCACAACGGGGCACCGCAGCCATCAGTACTCACCGGGTCCGGCCTCTGCCCGCTCAACTGCGCGATTGTCTGCTTGAGCGCCGCCTGCACCTCGTGGTCGGGCTCAAGATAGGTTGCGGTGTCGAAGCCGTTGATCCGGCAAGCCCACAACATCGCAGCATGTTTGCCAGAGCAGTTCATGGCGATGCGGGCCCGCTCCCCGCCCGATCGCAGATAAGCCTCCCGGGTGGAGTCGTCGTAGGGCAAGTCCGCCGGGCACTGCAGGTCCTCGGGTCCCAGGCCCGCTGCGTCAAGCATCCGTCGCACACCCTCGATGTGGAAGGGCTCGCCGGAATGTGATGCTGATGCCAGCGCGAGTTGCGACCCGCGCAACGGCACCCCGAGTCGCAAGAGTCCGACCGCCTGGAACGGCTTGACTGCGCTGCGCGGATAGATCACCCGGCTGGGCTCACCCAGTGACGCGAGGATCTCGCCACCCTCGTCGACGATGACCACGTGACCGGCGTGCGATGACTCCACAGACCCGGATCTCGTGACCTCCACGAGCACTGGGGCGTCGGTCACGAATCCTTACCCAGAGCGCTCTCGGGTCTGGCCTCGCCCACCCGATAGCGCCGCGCAAGTTCCTCGGTCAGAACGCTGTGCACGTCGTGGACCCGATGGCGCACGTCGGACACCTCGCGCTCCATGTCGCGCAACTCGTCGAGACGGTTGTCCAGCTCCACGTCGGTCATCGTGGCGTACTCGTCGAGACCGGAGCGCGCAATCAGCCGCTCGACGGCACGGCGGCCACCTCCGGGCGAGTCCACGACATCAGGGCCCGAGGCACGAGTCCCCGGGCCCATCTGCGTGGCCAGCGAGGCCACCAGCGCACCGAGGTCAAGCTCCTCATCGGATGAATGCCCGTCACGGCGCATAGAAACGTTGGCTTCAAGGATGTCGATCCGGCCGTGGAGCATCCGGCGCAAGTAGGACAGCCAGGCCTCCTCGCGATCGACCTGGAGGCGTCGGTTTCGCAACTCCGCCAGCGGCATGGACTCAAGACCGTCCACGAAGTCCCCCTCGAGGATCCTGTCCAGAGCACGCTTCCCGTGAGATTTCGCCAACGCCACACCACAACTGTACGCATGCGCACCCCGCTGCGTCGGCGGACGGACATGCGGCACGGACAGGGCGTTCACCCGATCGGGTGATCCAGGCCGCACGACCTCGCTATCCGGGCCATGCCAGCCGGTCCACCCGGGGATCACCGGGCAACTCACCCGTACGGGCGAAGCCGGTGGCGAGGTGGCCCCCATGGCCGGGCGACTGGCTCAGATGCCGAATTCCGGGAACCGATGAAACCGGCATGGATGTTGCTGCCCGCCTGCGCGAAGAGGCAACCCGCGGCGCGACCGGGCGATTGGACATCGATGCCGGCGAACTCCGGGCGCGGGTGTGGCTGCGGGCAGGTCGACTCAGCGCGGTGGCCACTTCGTCGAACCGCCACACACTGGGCATGGGACTGGTCAGCAACGGCAGCGTGAGCCTGACCACCTTGGGCAAGGCTCAACAGATGCAGCGCCAGCACCCCGGAATGCGCCTCGGTGACGTTCTGGTGCGCATGGGGCGCGTATCCCCGCGGACTGTCGAATCCATCACCTGGGAGCAGATGTGTGACGACGCGGCGACCGTGATGAGCTGGACACATCCGGCGATGACATTCACCGATCTGCGCCCCGAGGATGTCGCAGCCGGCGGGCCGGAGGTGGAGGAGATCCTCAAAGCCACCGCCGATCGCCGCGAGGCGTGGCAACGGGCCGTGAGCAGAGTCGGTGGACCCGACACTGTGCCGGTCCTCTGCAGTGGCGCGAACACCGCGCACGCGAGTCTGCGCCCCGCACAATGGGCGGTGCTCTGCCGCGTCAACGGCCAGCGCAGCCTACAACTGATTTGCGATCAGGCCGGGCTGAGCACGATGGAGGCCACTGCGGCGCTGGAGGACCTGGTGACCGCAGGCCTGGTGGCTGTGCCCAATCCGGTCTTCCCGCCGCCGGACCCTCCGGCGCAGCCTGAACCCCCACCGACGGCCGAAGTCCTCGACCCGGCCCCCGCAGCCGCTACGGAGGTGGTGTTCGACGATCCCGCGGAACTGCTTCGGGAACTCTCGCAGTTGTCCGGCACCCAGCGGCCGTCACGGCGTTCGGTGCACTGACCTGCACAGCCGCTAGCCTGCTGCGTATGCCGCACGGTCCATTGAAGATCGCCGCCGACCCGGCGAACGCCGGTCTGCTCGATGAAGTCCGGGCGCTCGTCCAGACCGAGGACAGCCCCGAGGGGCGATCCGACGCATACCTGTGCCGCGGTGTGCCCGGACACGACGCCGCGCACATCGTCGTAGTCGCAGAGTTGGACGATGCGGTCGACCAGTGGGATGCCGCGGTGCCGGTCCAATCGCTGGCAGGGGCCTTGTGGATCCCGCCGGGCCAGGACGCGGCGGCGGCGGTGGCTGCCTGGGCGGCGCTTCGGATGCAGACCCCGACCACCCCCTTGAGCGACCTCACCGACAACAATCAGCGGGCCCTGCGGTGGTCGGTGGCCGCCGCGACCCATGTCGAACACCACACGCCCGGCGATGAGCAGATCGACGAGGCAGAGATCCGCGCGTGGTTGGAGGAACAGCCGCAGGTGCGCGAACTCGGTCAAGCCGTGGACCGGCTCGGTGCGGACAACGCCGAGGCAGCACTGGCCGGTGCGGAGCGGTTCCGAGCGGCACTAGCCAGCCTCGACGAGCTGGGTGGGATGCCGCCGGCGCCGCCCCAGGCAGCGTTCGAGGCAGCGCTGGCCGAGCAGTTGCGGCAGGTGCAGCTCTCGGGTCTGCGCCGCTGGCGTTCGAGCAAGGCCAGGGAACTCAGTTGCCGGGAGACTGCCACGGCGGGACGGGAACTGGCCGCCGACCGGCTTCGCCAGCTCATCGAGGTGCGCCGCGCTGAACTGGCTGCGCAGCGCCGCGAGGAGCAGTCCCATTCGGCGGCCCAGCAATGGCTCGACACCACAGTGAAAGCGCTCGCCGAACTGACGCTGCCGGTGGAGCCGGACTTCGACAAGTCCCCGCGATCCTGGACCCAGGATGCCCCACAACCCCGCCGCTACATCCTCGTCAACCCGGAGCACAGTGACGCCTTCGCCAGGGTCGCCGGGGTACAGGTGCGCGCCTTGGATGTGGTGTTGCCCGACACGGCGCTGTGCCTGCTCGTGCAGTCGGGATTCAGCCTTCCCGCATTGCGGTAGCCCGAATTAGTTGAACCTTGAAATAAAAAGCGAACCACACGCGTTGCAGCCGACATGACGACGATTTCCGAATCCGTGGACACCCTGTTCTCCGAGGCACACACCGCGTACTCCTTCAGCGCCGACCCCGTGCCGGATGAAACGCTCCAGCAGCTCTACGACACCGTCCGGTGGGCCCCCACAGCCATGAACAGCCAGCCGATGCGCGTGGCTTTCGTGCGCTCCGCCGACGCCCGGGCCGACCTCGTGCCGCACCTGGCACCCGGCAACGTGGACAAGGTCAACTCATCTCCAGTGACCGCGATCCTTGCCTACGACGAGGACTGGCACGAACACCTGCCCGCCCTGCAGCCGTACGCGCAGGACCCGCACCTGGCGTGGCAGGAGCGGGAACGTCGCCTACCGATGGCGCAGTTCAACGCCAACCTGCAGGCGGGCTACTTCATCCTCGCGGCCAGGGCCAACGGCCTGGCTGCCGGACCCATGGGCGGCTTCGACAAGGCCGGGGTGGACGCCACCTTCTTCCCCGATGGCCGCTGGCGCTCGATCCTGCTGGTCAACCTTGGCCACCCCGATGGGGATTCGTACCGTCCCCGGATGCCTCGACTGGAGTTCGACCAGGCCGTCCGGATGCTCTGAGGATCGGGCCGCTAACTCTGGTGCACGGCCTGGGCGGCCTCGTAGACCTCGACGGTCTTGGCTGCGATCGCGTCCCAGCCGAAGTCGCTGATAGCACGCGCCCGGCCGGCCTCACCCATCGCACGGGCCGCTTCGGGATCTGCGACAACCTCGTTGATCGCCGCCGCGAAGTCCGCCTCGAAGGCGCCTGTGTCCTGCGGGTCGTAGTGGACGAGCCGGCCGGTCTGGCCGTCCACAACCACCTCCGGGATACCGCCCACGTCGCTGGCCACAACCGGGGCCTGACAGCCCATGGCCTCGAGGTTGACGATCCCCAGCGGCTCGTACACGCTCGGGCAGGCGAAGACCAACGCGTGGCTGAGTAGTTGCCGCACATCGCCGCGGTCCAAGTGGCCGTTGAGCCAGTGCACACCTTCGCGTTGTTGCTGCAGCCCGTCGATGGCCTCCGCGACCTCCGCGCCGAGTTCCGGAGTGTCCGGGGAGGCGGCACACAGCACGAGGGGAACCGAGTCGTCGAACTGCTGCGCGGCGCGCAACAGGTGGGCGATCCCCTTCTGGCGGGTGATCCGGCCCACGAACAACACGTACGGCTTCTCCGGGTCGATGCCGTGGCTCACCAGCGCGTCCACTTCGTCGACCTTGCGGTAAGCGTGCGTGTCGATACCGTTGTGCACCACATGCACTCGGTCCGGGTCGACGAACGGGTAGCAGTCCAGCACGTCGGCTCGCATCCCCGCGCTCACCGCGATGATCGCCTCCGCGTTGTGATACGCGGTGTCCTCCACCCAGGAACTGATCGCATAACCGCCGCCGAGTTGTTCCCGCTTCCACGGCCGCCACGGCCGACGCGGTTCCAGGGAGTGCGCGGTGATCACGTGCGGGATGTCGTGCAGAAGCCCCGAGAGGTGCCCACCCAGGTTGGCGTACCAGGTGTGGGAGTGCGCTACGTCGCAACCGGCCACCGATGCGGCCATACCGAGATCGACCCCGAGCGTCTGCAACGCCGCATTCGCCTCGCCGAGGTACTCCGGCACGGCGTGGGCGGTGGCATCGGTGCGCGGCGGGCCGAAACAGTGGACGTCCACATCGATGAGTTTTCGGAGCTGCGGAACCAGATGCTCAACGTGAACACCAGCACCTCCGTAGATGTCGGGGGGCCATTCACGGGTCAGAATCGCGGTTCGCACACCCATAGGCTAGAGCGATTGTCTAACGTGATGCTTGTGAGAGAAGGTCCAAGCGTCCTGGGAATCGTGCTCGCCGGCGGGGAGGGCAAGCGCCTGATGCCCCTGACGGCGGACCGCGCCAAACCGGCGGTCCCTTTCGGGGGCGCCTACCGCATGATCGACTTCGTTCTGTCGAACCTCGTCAACGGCGGCTTCTCCCGCATCTGCGTCCTGACGCAGTACAAATCGCACTCCCTGGACCGGCACATCACCACCACCTGGCGGATGTCGAACCTGATGGGCGACTACGTCACACCCGTCCCGGCGCAGCAGCGGCTCGGGCCACGCTGGTACATGGGGTCAGCCGACGCCATCTACCAGTCGCTCAACCTCGTGTACGACGAGCGGCCCGACTACGTGGCGGTGTTCGGCGCCGACCACATCTACCGCATGGACCCCTGGCAGATGCTCGACCAGCACATGCAGTCCGGCGCCGGCGTGACAGTGGCCGGCATCAGGATGCCCCGGGCGGAGGCGAGCCCGTTCGGTGTGATCGAAACCGACGTGACCGGCCAGCGGATCACCGCTTTCCACGAGAAACCGGCCGACCCTCCGGCGATCCCGGACAGCCCTGACGAGTCCTTCGTCTCGATGGGCAACTACATCTTCACCACGGACGTGCTGGTGGAGACGTTGAAGATCGACGCCGGGGACGAAGGTTCGGTCCACGACATGGGCGGCAACATCATCCCCATGCTGACCGCGCAAGGGTTGGCGCACGTCTACGACTTCTCCGACAACGAGGTACCGGGTACCACCGACCGCGACCGCGGCTACTGGCGCGACGTGGGTTCGCTGGACGCCTACCACGACGCCCACATGGACCTCGTGAGTGTGCATCCGGTCTTCAACCTCTACAACCGCAAGTGGCCGATCCTCACCTACCTGCCGCCGCTACCGCCGGCCAAGTTCGCACTCGGCGGCAACGCCCACGAGTCCATGGTCGGAGCCGGGTCGATCATCTCCGGCGGACACGTCCGCCAGTCAGTGCTGTCATTCGATGTGCGCGTCCTGGAGGGCGCCTTCGTCGAGGGCTCGGTGATCATGCCCGGCGTGCGTGTCGGTAAGAACGCAGTCGTGCGCCGCGCGGTGATCGACAAGTACGTGGACATCCCCGACGGTGCCCAGATCGGCGTGGACCTTGAGCGTGACCGGGAGCGTTTCACGGTCAGCGCCGGCGGGGTCGTCGTGATCGGCAAGGGCGCCAAGATCGACGTGTGACATAGGCGGCGCGTACGACTTGTCGCTACCGCACCCACGCACGGAACGCACGAACGTGGCACAGAACGCACCTGAATTCAGGAATCTGCCATCATTGCGCGGAGAATTCACCCGCTATGCGTGGTTTGGGGTGATTCTGACCGCCGAAAGGTGGCAGCGGGATAGGGCCCTTGCCCACTTTCGGCGGCGGAGGTGACGCAAGCGCCTAGCTAGGCGGGAAGCCCCCAGCCTTGGCCACCAGTCCGGGTGTGGGGCGGCCCAGTTGTTGCCCGAGCCACTCGCTGGCACGGCACAGTTCGTCGAGGTCCAAGCCGGTGTCGAACCCGGAGCGCTCCAACGCGTAGACCAAGTCTTCGGTGGCGATATTGCCGGTCGCGCGTGGCGCGAAGGGGCAGCCGCCGATGCCCCCCAGGGATGCGTCCAGCACGCCAACCCCGGCTTCAGCAGCGGCCAAGGCGCTGGCGTAGCCGCTGTTGCGCGTGTTGTGCACGTGCACCCGCAGTGGGACGTCCACCGCCTCCCGCACGGCACTGACTCGCTGGTGGACGTCTTTGGGCACAGCGACGCCAATAGTGTCCGCAATCGCCAGCTCGTCGATGCCGGCAGCGGCGACCTGCTGAGCAACATCAACCAGTCGCGACACCTCCACCTCGCCCTCGTAGGGACACCCGAACGAGGCGGAAAGTGTCACACTCACGGGCAGCCCGGCGTCCTTGGCCCGCGGCGCTACTGCTGCCACGGCATCGATGGCCGCGGCAGTGTTCATGCCCTGGTTCTTCAGCGAGAACGTGTCGGTGACCATCACGACCAGGTTCACCTCATCGACCTGTGTGGCCATGGCCCGCGCGAACCCCCGCTCGTTGAGCACGAGGCCGATATAGGAGGCCACGTCGGGGTGCAGCCGATCCAGCACAGCCTCCGCATCGGCCATCTGCGGGACACGTTTGGGATTGACGAAACTTGCCACCTCGATGCGCTGGGCTCCGGCGGCCAGGCACCGGTTGATGAAGTCGACCTTGGCGTCGGTGTCGAACACGACCGCCTCGTTCTGCAGACCGTCCCGGGGTCCGACCTCGACGATGGTGATAGGACTCATCGAGCATCCACCACTGCCCGGTCGGCCAGGCGGGGACGCAACCAGACCAGCAGGTCCTGGTGCACGGGGTGGTCGATGTAGGCGGACAACCCAGCCTCGTCGGCGTGGGTCGAGCGCAGGACCAGGTCGTAGGCGCCGGGTCGGCCGAGATCGTCGATAAGCACTTCGACGGTGAGTAGTTCGGGAATCCGGCCCTCCATGTCCCGAAGCCGAGTGGCTGCTTCGAGCCTGTCAGCGGGGTCGTGGAGTTTCATCATGACGACGTGGGTGATCACGGTCTCGATCGTACTGCGACGGATTGGTCCGGCAGTGCTGCGTCGTTGCTGGCTTCACCCCCGCGGAACCAGCAACGACGCAACATGGGCGGCGTGAACCGCCCTGGGAAATCAGCCGAAGCGCCCCGAGATGTAACCCTCGGTGCGTGAGTCCTTCGGCGACATGAAGATGTCCTGGGTCGGACCGAACTCGACCAGTCGGCCGTGCCGGACACCCTTTGCGTCAACGTCAGCGGTGAAGAATGCCGTGCGATCTGAGACACGCGCTGCCTGCTGCATGTTGTGAGTCACGATCACGATCGTGTACTCAGCAGCCAACTCGTGCATCAGGTCTTCGATCTTGGCAGTCGCGATCGGGTCCAGTGACGCGCAGGGCTCGTCCATCAGGATCACGTCGGGGTTGACCGCAATACAGCGGGCAATACATAGTCGCTGCTGCTGACCACCCGACAACGCCATTCCACTGGTGTCGAGTTTGTCCTTCACCTCTTCCCACAGAGCCGCTCGCACCAGCGACCGCTCCACGATCTCGTCAAGGTTGGCCTTCTTCTCGCCGAGAACCCGGGGACCGTAGGCGATGTTGTCGTAGATGCTCTTCGGGAACGGGTTGGGCTTCTGGAACACCATCCCGATCCGGCGGCGCACCTCGATCGGGTCGACGTCCGAGGAGTAGATGTCCACACCGTGGTACAGGACCTCACCGGCGACCCTGGCCCCCGGAATGAGGTCGTTCATCCGGTTGAACGAACGCAGCAAGGTCGTCTTGCCACAACCCGACGGTCCGATGAACGCGGTGATCTCCCGGCTCGCGATGGGCATGTTCACCTCGCGGACGGCCTCATAGTCCCCGTAGAAGACATGGACGTTGCGCAGCTCCATCACCGCTTCGTCGACCTTCTCGGAAGCGGCCGCCCGCCCGAACTGGGCACCTACGGTGGCGTCCTCGTTCGTGGTCACAATTCCTCCTGTTTGGCTCATTTCACACTTCCTTGGGTAAGTATCGAGATCACGGTCACCACCGCCGCTGGAAGCGGTTACGCAGGTAGATGGCGAAGGCGTTCATCACCAGCAGAATCCCCAGCAGGATGATGCACAACGCCGCCGCGAGCACTTGGAACTCCTCACGCGACTGCGAGATCCAGTTGTAGATCTGAATCGGCATCACGGTGTAGGAACTCATCAGGCCGTCAGGGTTGAACGTGATGAACGTGACCGCTCCGAGAAGCAGAAGCGGCGCAGCCTCCCCGATCGCCCGGGACAGCGCCAGGATGGCCCCCGTTGCGATTCCCGGGACGGCTGCCGGCATGACCTGCCGTGAGATCGTCTGCCACTGGGTCGCACCCAGCGCCAGTGAGCCCGCCCGGATCGACTGTGGGACGGCCCGGATCGCTTCCCGAGAGGAGATGATCACGACTGGTAACACCAATAGCGACAGCGTCAGCGCCGCGGTGATCACTGTCTGCCCCAGCGCCAAAGCCCGGGCGATGACACCCAGACCGAGGATGCCGTAGACGATCGAAGGCACCGCTGCCAGGTTCTGGATATTGATCTCGATCAGTTTGTTGAAGCGCTTCGTGGGATCGGCGTACTCCTCCAGGTAGATCGCGGCCATGATCCCCACCGGAAGGCAGATCACTGCAGTGGTCACGATGACCCAGATCGAGCCCATGATGGCCGACTGGGCGCCGGCCTTCTCCGGGAACCTGATGCTGGGCATGTTCTGCCACAGCGTCGGGGTGAGCCGCGGATAGCCCTCAAGGAACACGAAGATGAGCAGGGCCGCCAAAGTGATGATGCCGACCGACAAGGCACCGAACAGCACCCAGCGGAAACTTCTGTCCTGCAACGGCGGCCCGGTGTCCTGCAGGTCCTGCTTGACCTGCTCCCCAATCGGGGTGAAGACGGCGCTCATTCGTACACCTCTCGGTACTTGCGCACCATCCGGATGCTGAACAGGTTCATCAACAAGGTCATGACGAACAGCAGCGCCCCGACGGCGAAGATGGTCTGGTAACCGATGGAGCCGGTCGGCTGGTCACCGGATCCGGCAGCGGCGATGAAGGAAGTCATCGTCTGCATACCTTCGAACACGTTCAGGCTGAGGTTCGGCTGCAGGCCGGCAGCCACCGCGACGATCATCGTCTCGCCGATCGCCCGGGAGACGCCGAGCACGAACGCTGCGACGATGCCGGACAGCGCCGCCGGGACGACGACTTTGAGCGTGACCTGTCGCTTGCTCGAACCGAGGGCGTACGCACCTTCACGCAGTCCGCGGGGAACCGCCGACATCGCGTCCTCGGACAGCGAGGCGATGGTCGGGATGATCATGACACCCATCACCAGACCAGCGGACAGGGCGTTGAACACCTCGGTGTTGGGCCAGATGTTCTGCAGCAGCACTTGAGTGACGAACTCGAGCGCGAAGAACCCGAAGATCACTGTCGGGATACCCGCCAGGATCTCCAAGATCGGCTTGAGGACACGCCGGGTCTTGTCCGCTGCGTACTCGGACAGGTACATGGCGGTCAACAGACCGACCGGCAGCGCCACCAAACAGGCGATACCGGTGATCACCAGCGTGCCGGAGACCAAAGGCAAAACCCCGAACTCCGGATCGGCGAACAGCGGTGACCATTGCGTGCCGAAGAGGAAGTCCGTAATGGGCACGGTCTGGAAGAACTGGAACGCGGGGACGAACAGCGCCCAGATGATTCCGATAGTGGTGGCTACGGAGAGGGCGGCGCAGGCGACCAGGAGAACCTTGATCGCCCGCTCGCCGTAACGCGGACTTGACCGTTGCAGGGAGAACTCGGTTCCCCCTGCAACGGTCGAGCTGTTGGTTGACATGTGGGTCAGGACAGCCCTGCAGCCGACTTGGCGTCCGCGTACTCGCTCTCGAGCTCCGCCACCTGCTCCTCGTTCAGCGGGATGAACAGCGCTGCTTCAGCGATCTGCGCGTCGTTCTCCACGTAGTACTGCAGGAACGAAGCGAAGGCCGGGTTGGAGCCGAGCGCCTGGATGGACGGGTAGATGAACAGCGGCCGGCCCAGCGGGGCGTAGCTGCCATCCTGCACGGTCTCGGGGCTCGGAGCCACGCAGCCGTCGCCGTTGTCGATCTCGACGGCCTTGACCTTGTCCTGGTTCTCCTCGTAGTAGGTGTACCCGAAGTACCCCATACCACCGGTGGAACCGGAGACCCCGGTCACGATCACGTTGTCGTCCTCGGACGGGGTGTAGTCGGTGCGGCTGGCACCTTCCTCGCCGTTGATCGCGTCAGTGAAGTAGTCGAAGGTTCCGGAGTCGGTACCCGGGCCGAAGAGCTTGATCGGCTCATCCGGGAAGCTCGGGTCGACCTGGTTCCAGTTGTTGACCTCGCTCTTGGGCTCCCAGATCTGCTTGAGCTGCTCGACCGTGAGGCACTGCACGAAGTCGTTACCTGGGTTCACGACCACAGTCAGTGCGTCGTTGGCGACGACCATCTCCTGGAACTCGACACCGCCCTCCTCACAGTTGGCAGCCTCGTCATCCTCGATCTGGCGCGAGGCGTCGTTCATGTCCGTCTCACCACGGCAGAACTTCTCGAAGCCACCGCCAGTGCCCGAGGTTCCGACCGTCACGTTGATGTCGGGGTTGGTCTCAGCGAAGAGTTCAGCCGCCGCCGATGTCAGCGGGGCGACAGTGGAACTGCCGTCCACGCGCACGGCACCGGAGGTTCCCCCACCATCGGCAGCCGGCGACTCAGTTGACTCGTTGTTGCTTCCGCCACAAGCGGCCAGCGTCATGGCGCCGACGCAGAGCACGCTGGCGACCTTGATCGAACGGGCGATTCTCACCCTATTCCTCCCATATGTTTGGTCATTACTGACGCTCATGACGCTAGGGAGGCCTTGTAACGCTGCGCTGAGCGCTACGTGTCGTGGAGGTGAACAGCCGCCGACCGCCGGGGGAAAGATCTTGGGCGTAACCATCGGTTCGCCTAGTGTCGGCCGTTCCGTGAGCAAAACGTGACCGCACGTGCGATTATTCGCCCCCGCTTCGGTGGCGCGACCCTTTCGCGAGGCAATGTGGAGAACCGGCAACAACGTTGCTCGAAAACCACATCGGTTCCCGGCAACCCCCCGCGACCACGACCCGCCGGGAAGCAATGTGGAAAACCGGCAACAACGTTGCTCGAAAACCACATCGGTTCCCGGCAACCCCCGGAGGCTGTTGCGCCGGCGGTGCGAGCCGATCTGCGTACTTTTCAGGTTGACGCTCCCCCTTGATCAACCGGAAAGATACGCCAGATTGCCCATCTTTGGGGCATTTCGGGCGCCAAACCGTACCTATCAAGTTGATCAAGAGGATTTCGACCTGCAGCCCAACCCAAAAAGTACGCCGACGGGTCCAGCAACAGCGTCAACAACGTTGAGCGTCCGGCCCCATCCCCAACCAACACTCAGGGGGCGGGCACGTGCTCCACGACGGTGGCACCGGGGGTCCGGTGGAACACCAGCGCCGCACCGGGGGCCAATGCGCCATCCGGAATGTCGGTCACCGCGAGCCGGGCGGCCACGTGCGCGATCAACTCGGGAAGAACCGGGCGGTGCGTGCAGATCACCATGCCCATGGGCAGGTCGAGCAGGCTGTCGACCCGCTTGAACGCAGCAGTCCGGGACGCCACAAAACCCTCTTCGCTCAACAGCGTCTCGTGCTCCAACGGCGCGTGGGTCTGATGGGCGAAGGGTCGAACCGTGTCCAAGCACCGCAGCGAGTCCGAGGAGTGAACCTTGCGCACACCGAAGGCCTGCAACACGTAACTGAGCCGGTCGGCTGCCTGGGTGCCGGACTGCGTCAACGGCCGCTCGGCGTCGGCGACCCCGTCGTAGTCCGCCCGCCGCATCGCCTCGGTGTGCCTCAAGATGATGAACGGGGAGGTCACCGGCGCCGCAAGCGCCTGCCGCACAAGATCCCCGTCGCGCGGATAGCTGAGCATGGCGATCGCGGGCTCGGGCGGCAACCAGCGGATCTCGTCGATCTCCTTGTTCGGGGCGAATCCCGGTCCGCCTGGACTCTCTCGGCCCACCCAGTACTCGACCGTCTTGGGGCGGGTCTCAACCTGGTAGCGCTGGGTCGACAACGGCACACCGAGCACCACATCGCTGCCGGTCTCCTCGATCGTCTCGCGTCGCGCCGCTTCGACCGCTATCTCGCCCGCGTCGAGTTTGCCCTTGGGTAGCGACCAGTCGTTCTGCCGGGGCCGGTGCAGGACGCACACCTGCGGACCGGCCGTCGTGTCTCGCAACAGCACGACCCCCGCAGCCCGGATGGGCGTCGGCGCTTTGGCCATCAGCGCAGCCGAGCCTTCTTGTGAGCCTGCTTCACGCTGGGCCACAACTCGACGAAGTCGTTGCGGGCGAACAGCTCCTGCTCGAACTCGAACTCGTGCAGCAACCCGAGACTGAAGCCGGACAGCCCGTCCACCGCGGAATCGGCGGCCAGCGTCTTGAGTGTTTGCTGGGCGACCCAGGCGTCCTGGTGTTCCCCGAGGACCTCGGTGACACCGGACAGGGCCTTGGCGAACCGTTTGACGTGTTCACCCATCACCGGCGCAACCGCCTCGGCGGCGTAACGCGCCTTCTTGGCGCGGATCCGCGCCTCGTGCCACGGGTGGGCCTCCCCGTCGAGTTCGAGCAGGGCCACCTCCTTGCTCAGCTTCTTCCACGCCTTGTCCACCAACGCCGGCAGGACTTCCCCGGCGGGTTGGTCGGCCACGGCGTTGAGCCGCGGAGTGCGCGCGGCATCCACCAGCATGTCCACGAAGTCCCGGTACCGTGCCGAAACCATCGCCTTGAGCGCGTGGTCGCGAGCGTTGTGCCACTGCTCGGAAAGCGCCGGATCCACCACGGCGCGGATCAAGGACGCGAACTCCTCGCCCACCTCGTCGGCGTGGTGGTCGATGCGGGCCTGCAGGACCTCGGTGTCGCGGCTGACCCCGAGTTCACCGGCGATCCAGCCGAGCTCGGCGCGCAGCGCTTCGGCCCACTCGACGTCCAGCATGGGTTCGAACACTTTCAGGCCGCTGCGCAGACGCCGGGCGGCCACCCGCATCTGGTGGACGCTGTCCGGCAGGTCGCGGCGCACCCTGACGTCCTGGGTCAGGAAAGCGCGGGCGTGACGCCGGATGTGGGCGGTGACGGCAGCGCCGGCGGGATCCTCCGGGCCGACGATCTGCGGCTCCGGGACGTCCGGGGGTTCCTGGATCACCGGGCCGAGGACCGTCAGAACCCGGTCCGTCGAGCCGGGCACCGCACCGGCGGCACGCAGCCTGTCCAGCACCGCGTCGACGGCGGCGCCTGGGGCCAGACCCCGGACCTCGAGCTCCCGGAACCGTGCCGCCACATGCTCGCCGTCCAGCACGGAGACGGTGTCGTCCACGATCTCGGCGAGCGGCACATCTTCGGCGTCGAACACCACATGCGGCGTGCGCTCGATCCGCAGGGCGGCGACGGGCACGACGGGGGCATTGCGGGCGAACGCCGTCACCAGTGCTGCCAGATCCGCAGGCACCGCACCCGGCTCGCCCGCGTCGAGCGGCAGCACGACCTCTTCACCACCTTCGGACACCGCCTCGGGCAGCTGCAGTCGCCAGCCCTCGTCCTGACCCCCCTCGCAGCGCCTCAGGATCACGCCCCAGCGCGCGAGGCGCAGATCCTCGCTGTCGAAATACGTCGTCAGCGTGCTGTGGGTCTGCTCGCGCTCCACCCGGGTCACGCCGGTGTCGGCAGCGGACAGGTCGGGCATCCGGAACAGCCCGTGGACCCGCAGCTGCAATTGCTGCTCGACCTCGGTGAGGGCATCGCCGGCAGGTGCGTCCCCGCTGTCGGCGTCCGGCTCGGGATCCACCTGGGGCGGCTCCAGGCCCGCCTCGGCGTGGTCGATCGTCACGACGTCCACAGGTGGGGACACCTCCACTGCATTGTCTGGATCGGGGTACATCTCATCGGCAGGATCGTCGGGCAACTGGGCGGCGCGGGCGTCCGGCGGGGTGGGGTCCTCCGGGACGCCGTGGTCCGTTTCCGTCATGCCGTCATCCTC
>JALOLM010000336.1 GCA_025455985.1 Candidatus Nanopelagicales bacterium
CGGACACCTCGGCCCTGATGTGCTGGCCGACGATTTCGACGCCGGGATCGCTCTGCCAACAGATCGGCCGATCGTGGAGACCTTGCTCGACCAGCGGGTTATCGCCGGGCTGGGCACTATGTGGGCTGCCGAGACGGCATTCCTGGCTGGCCGGTCTCCCTACGTCCACGACGTGGACCTCGCGGATGCCCTCGCGCAGATTCGCGAGCAGATGCTGGCCAGCGTTGTGGGACGCCGGCCACGGATGAACGTGTTCGAGCGCGCCGGCCAGCCTTGCCGGGTGTGCGGCACCGGAATCCGGACCGGGAGGGTTGGAACTCCACCACGGGACCGCATCACGTACTGGTGCCCCTCCTGCCAGCGGGGGTGACGATTGTCACCCCGTTCGGTGGCCCGCCCGCCGCGCTGGACGGACTTACACTGGTGTCGTCCCCTCAGCCCTAGGAGTTGCCATGCTTAACGGCACGCCCGCCGGGCAGCTCACGCCTGTGGACCCTCGGCGCCTCGGGAAATGGGACGTCGAAGCCCGGATCGGGTCGGGCGGCATGGGCGTGGTCTACAAGGCCACCTCGGGCGCGGACGTCGCGGCCGTGAAGGTGGTGCGCCCCGGTCTGCTGGACGACCCGCAGGTGGCTGCCCGGTTCGAACGGGAGGCCCAGGTCCTGCGTTCGGTGCAGGACGAGCACATCAGCCGGTTCCTCGACGCTGACATCGCCGGCATGCCCGCGTGGCTGGCCACCGAGTACATCCCAGGACCAAACCTGCGCGACGCGGTGTCGATCTGGGGACCCCTGACCTCCGCCCGCTGGTGGGAACTGGCCCGCGGCTTGGCGCAGGCGCTGGCTGTGCTGGAGATCCACGGCATCGCCCACCGCGACATCAAGCCCGCGAACGTGATCATCGCCGATCGCGGGCCGGTGCTGATCGATTTCGGCATCGCCCACCCCGAAGACGCCACGTCATTGACCGCGACGGGAATCGTCACCGGCAGCCCCTCCTGGCTGTCCCCGGAGCAGGTCAACCTCGATGAACTCACGGCAGCCAGCGATGTGTTCTCGCTGGGATCCCTGCTCGCATTCGCCGCCACCGGCCGGCCCCCGTTCGGGCAAGGCGCGACTGTGGCTGTGCTCATGAACATCCAGCGCAACGAGCCCGACCTTGAGGGGATCGATCCGACCCGCAGCGCGCTGCTGCGACGCATGCTGGCCAAGGACCCGCGGCAGCGGCCCACCGCGCGCGAGGTTCTGGCCATCGCGCGGCAGGCCCCCGACGACAACACCGTGGACCTCGACCTGCGTTCCGGGGATTCGACCCAGCCGATCCGGGTCGGCCCACCCGCCGCGCCTGCCCCGACAGCGCGGATCGCGGCGCCCGCTGCTCCGCGACCGCAGCCGCCAGTGACCCGCAACCGTTCCTGGCTCAAACCGGTGGGCATCCTCGCGGCCGGGGTGCTCGCCGTGGCCCTGGGTTTCGCCGCGTTCAACGCGGTGGACCCGGGCAGCCCGCAGCCTTCCCAGACCACCGAGCAAGTGGCGACCCCCGAGCCGACGCAAGCCCCGGCCTTCCCCGGGTCCGACCAACTGCGCTCAGGGGACTGGCTGCTGTCGAGCTACTCGATCTCCCAGGACGGCGGCAAGCTGGTCATCAACGGGACGGTCCAGAACTCCGGCAGCAAGCCCGCAAGCACCGACTTGACCGTCTACTACTACGTCAACGGGGAGGCGGTAGCCGTCGCCACCGGCTCGACCGGGGAGGTCCCAGCGGGCGGCAGCACCAACGTGACCTTGACCAGCGACGACGACTGGCAGCCGGGCAACCCGGTGCTCGTCGTTCAGGCCGGCTGACCCTGCGCGGCGAGACGTCGGCGACGGCGCCAGCGTACGACCAGCCACACAAAACCGGCTATCGCGAACAGCACCAGGAACGGCGCAAGGATCGCGACGAACGCCAGAGCCGTCGATGCGATGTCCTCGGTCGTGCTCACCACAGGTGCGGCGACGCCGGCCGACCCGGCGTTCAACACCGGCCGGATGGCGGCTTTGGTCCCGTGCACGGCACCGGCTGTGATCAGCCCGGCGATCAGTGACACGACCGGCGGGATGTCGGTCCCGAGGCTCGTGCTGGCAGCGAACAACACCGCACCGGCGGCAGGACGCACGACGGTTTGGCCAGGTTGTCGAAAGGCTGACCGAAGTCCACCCAGTCGAAGTACTGCAGGAAGCCCACGATGACCAGCGGGATGTAGGCGTTGAGTCCGGCAGCGGCGGCCAGGCCCAAGCCGGTCAGGATCGCGCTGGCAAGGTCCACCCGCTCAGGGTACGTCGGCGGATGCACACCGAACAACGTGCGTGCGGACACTGCGTAGCATCGACGGTGTGTATCCCCTCTTCCTGCGACTGTCCGGCAAGCAGGTGCTGGTCGTGGGCGCCGGACCGGTGGCGGCCCGGCGTATCGAGGGGTTGTTGGCCGAGGGTGCCGTTGTGGTGGTGGTCGCGCCGCACGGCCAGGTTCCCGATGGCTGCACCTGGCACCGCCGCGAGTTCACTGCGACCGACCTCGATGGCGCGTGGCTCGTGCAGGCATGCGCCACGCCAGCGGTCAACACGCAGGTCGCTCGCGAGGCGGCGGCGCGCGGCGTGTGGTGCGTCGATGCCGCCGACGCAACTTCGTCCTCAGCGTGGACGGCCTCCCGAATTGCGGCGGCCGACGGGGTGGAGGTCGCCGTCAGTGGTGGCGGTGACCCGGTGCGGGCGCGTCGACTTGTGCAGGTCCTCGGGGACGCCTTGCTGAACGCCGACCTGCGGCGGGAGCGTCCAGCCGCAGGCAGCGTCGCACTCGTCGGCGCCGGACCGGGCGATCCCGGGCTGCTGACGGTCCGCGCTCGCGAACTACTGGCTGCGGCCGATGTTGTGGTCGTCGACCGGCTCGCCCCCCGCGCCGCGCTGGACATGACCCACGCTCAGATCATCGGTGTCGGGAAGTCCCCTGGCGACCACACGGTGGGCCAGGACGACATCAACCGGATCCTGGTCGAGCAGGCTCTGGCCGGGAATCGGGTGGTGCGGCTCAAAGGAGGCGACCCGTTCGTGCTCGGCCGGGGCGGCGAGGAACTAGCCGCCTGCCTGGATGCCGGGATCGAGGTGGAGGTCGTACCGGGGATCACGTCGGCTGTCGCGGTGCCGGCGGCCGCTGGGATTCCGGTGACGCACCGGGGGATGGCCACGGGCTTCCTGGTGGCCACCGCGCACGGTGAGGACCCGGAGCTGATCGGCCACTTGGCGCAGGTGCCTGCGGAGATCACAATCGTGTTGCTGATGGGCGTGCGGTCCCTGGAGATGGTGGCGTCGGTGTTGTTGCGCAGCCGCTCGGCCGATACCCCGGCCGCGGTGGTCGAGCGGGGTTGGACCCCACGGCAGCGCACTGTCGTGGCGACCCTGGGCAGTGTCGCCGAGCAGGCGCGCACCCACGGCGTCCAGGCGCCGTCCATCGTCGTGATCGGGGACGTCGCCGCGTTGCACGACCAGTTCGGTGATCTTGCCCGGCCCAGCAGTGGTGCGGGCCTGATCGCCGACGCCTGATCACTCCGCCGGACGTCGTACTGCGACCAGCGTCAAGTCGTCGTTTCGCCAGTCCCCCGCGCGAGACCGGGCGGCGGCCAGGATGTGGTTGACCAGGCCTTCGGCGGTGTCTTCGGCGGCGAGGGCGTCGGTGACCAGCACATCGAGGCCGACGTCCCCGAGTTGCTCACCCTCGGTGTCCTTGGACTCAGTCAAGCCGTCGGTCCACATGAGCAGAGAGTCCCCCACGTTGAGCCGCGTGTAGTGGTTGGCCCATTGGCCGCCGAGCACACTGATGAGCGGCCCGGTCGGCTCCAGGTATGACGCGCCGGCCTCACCGATCAGCCAGGCAGCGGGGTGACCGGCATTGGCCCACACCAGGAACCCTGTCGTCGGTTCCAGTAGGACGATCAATGAGGTCGCCGGCATTGCGGGGTTGCGCGCGCCCTTGGCGGCCAATTGCAGAGCCACCGCGGGGTCTGCGTTCTGGGCCAGCGACAGTTCGAGGGTGTGTTTGAGGCGCAGGGCCTCCATGACCGCCTCCGGCCCGTGTCCCGCGACGTCGGTGACGGTCACTGCCAGTTGCCCATCGAGCAGCACCTGGGCGCTCCAGCAGTCCCCGGCCAGTACGCCCTCGGCGGCGTGCAGCACGCCGAACGAGTCGATGCCGGGCACGGATACGTGATGGCTGTTGGCCAGTTCCGCCCTGATCCCGGCCACGACCGGCGACTTCTGTTCCAGGCCCTCCACCGCCGCGCGGGCCCGGTCGATCTCGCTGACCAGTTCGCGGCGCATCTTCTCCGCGTCCTGACCGACGGCATGCAGTTCAGGCGGTCCCGATGGCATGAGCGGGGTTTCGTGAGCCTCATCCTCGGTGACCTCGACCATCTGGTGCTGCAGGTCCTTCAACGGCTTAAGCACCCCGCGAAGAAGCAACAGAGCGAAAGCGGCGAGCAGGCCGAGGAAGATGAGGATCGAGCCGTTGACGATCTGCGAGAGGCGCAGGAACTCGTGCTCCTGCTCGGCGACGGCACTGTCGACGCGATCGCGGATGATCTCGTCCATCGAGTGGGTGTAGGTGCGGACATCGTTATAGAGGTTGCGGCTGATGCCCGACTGCACCAACTGCCTTGCCTCCTGCTGATTGCCGGCTCTCGTGGCTTCGATGATCGGACGGGTGCCCTGGCGCCGCCAGGTGGCCTCGGCGCGTTTCGTCTCACGCAGCAGAGTCGCCAGTTCGGGGTCGCTGTCAACCAAGGGACGCAGGTTGTCCAGTTCGTTGCTGGCCCGACCGGCGCCTTCCACGTATGTGCCCAGGGCGGTGATGTCCGCGGTCAGGGCGTAGGACGTGACGCCGCTGTCCATCTCGGCCAGCGCGGTGTTCAACGAGTCGACGGAGTCCGATGCCGGTTGGAGCTGTTCGATGATCGTGGTACTCGCATCGGCCACCCGGTTGTAGCCCAAGCGCAGCCAGACAGCCGCGGCGAGCAGCAGGATCACCGCGACCGACAGCAGGATCCAGATGCGGGCGCGCAAGGTCACGAATGGCACGCTACTGCTAACGACGCGAGGAGTCCGTGATGTCCGCAGGTGTGCGACTGCGCCGAATGCTGGCCGAACTGCCGTTGTACCGTGCCGGGCAGCGACCTGCCCAGCGTGAGGATCTGCGCACCTACAAACTGTCGTCCAACGAGAACCCGGTCGGACCGCCCGAAGCGGTGTTGTCCCGCCTGCCGGAAAGTGCCATCCACCTGTACCCGGATCCGGGCAACACCGAGTTGATCGCCGCTCTGGCACAGTACCTGGGGGTTTCGCCCGACCAGGTCTGTGTGGGCTGCGGATCTGTGTCGTTGTGCCAGAACGTCGTGCAGATCGCCTGTGATCCCGGCGACGAGGTTGTGTACGC
>JALOLM010000337.1 GCA_025455985.1 Candidatus Nanopelagicales bacterium
ATCTCAGACAGTTCCTCGTCCGCCACCGCACCCGTCGCATAACCCGTGACCCTCGACCTCGTCGTCCTGGGTCTGTTGATCATTGTCAACGTCCTGAACCACTCGCCGTATGTGGCGGAGAAGTGGTACGTCCCGACGGGGGTCGTCGGCAGCGTCCTGATCGTGTGGATCGGGTACCGGTCGGGGGTCTCGCTCACCGACATCGGCCTGGGTCCCGACTCCTGGGTCAAGGGCCTCATCTGGTCGGCGGGATGTATCGGACTGGTGACGCTGGTGTACGTCATCGGCGGGTCGATGAGTTTCACCCGGCGGTTCCTGGCCGACGACCGCGCCGTGCTGGGACCCAAGACCCTTCTGTACAAGACGTTGGTCAACGTTCCACTGGGGACCGTGTTGTTCGAGGAGTTGGCCTTCCGCGGCGTGGGGCTGGCGCTGCTGTCCGACTGGTTGCCGCTCTGGCAGGCCGTGCTGGCCTCGAGTCTGCTGTTCGGTCTGTGGCACATCCTGCCGAGCCTGGTCATGCACGATGCCAATGCGGCGGTGGGCGATCTGCTCGGGGGCGGGATCTGGGGGCGGATCCAGTCGGTGCTGCTGACAGTGGCGGGTACCGCCGTGGCCGGCGTCGTGTTCTGTGCGCTGCGGATCTATTCGGAATCGTTGCTCACGCCGATGGCCCTGCACTGGGCGATCAACGGCCTCGGTTTCATCGCCGCGAGCTGGGTCCATCGTCGCGCGGGCCGCATCTAAGACCGCCGCGACACCAGCCCCAACCTGCCGAAACGCCGGACGGCCTCGCGGACCCCGACGTATCCTGTGGCGGTGACTTTCGAGGTGATCGGAGGCAATCGCCTCTCCGGTACTGTCCGGGTGCCGGGTGCCAAGAACAGCATCCTCAAACTGATGGCCGCCGCCCTGCTGGCCGAGGGCCGAACCGTACTCACCGAGGTGCCCGACATCCTCGACGTGACGATCATGGCCGAGCTCCTACGCCGCCTCGGCTGTGACGTCGTCCACGATCATGTGGCAGGCACGGTCAGCATCGATGTACCGGCCCAGCTCGGGCACCAAGCCGACTACGACCTCGTGCGCAAGATGCGGGCCTCGATCTGCGTGCTGGGACCCCTGGTCGCACGTGTGGGTGAGGCCGACGTGGCGCTGCCCGGCGGCGACGCGATCGGTTCCCGTGGTCTGGATATGCACGTGAACGGGCTGACCCGGCTGGGTGCAGAGGTCTCCAGTGAACACGGGTTCTTGATCGCAAAGGCCGCGCAGCTGCATGGGGCCTCGATCTGGTTGGACTTTCCCAGCGTCGGGGCCACGGAGAACCTGCTGATGGCCGCGGTCCTGGCCAAGGGCACCACGGTCATCGACAACGCTGCGCGCGAACCGGAGATCATCGACATCTGTCAGATGCTCGTGCAGATGGGTGCTGTGATCCATGGGATCGGATCGTCGACGCTGGAGATCGAGGGTGTGGAGTCCCTGCGACCGGTGACTCACCGCACAGTCCCGGACCGGATCGTTGCCGGAACCTGGGCGGTAGCCGCAGTGATGACCCAGGGCGACCTGGTGATCGACCAGGGGGTCTCCAAACACCTGGAGATCGCCTTGGACAAGCTCGTCTCGGCGGGGGCGATGATCGAAGCCCTGCCGGAGGGTTTCCGCGTCAGCATGGACCGGCGGCCCAAGTCCGTGGACATCGTGACCCTTCCGTACCCCGGATTCGCCACGGATCTACAGCCTCAGTTCATCGCCCTCAACGCGATCGCCGAGGGAGCCGCGATGGTGACCGAGAACCTGTTCGAAGCGCGGTTCCGGTTCGTGCACGAACTCACGCGGCTCGGTGCCGACGTGCACACCGACGGCCACCACGCACTTGTCCGCGGCAGGTCGCGGCTGTCCGGGGCACCCGTGGAGGCCACCGATGTACGCGCTGGCGCCGGCCTGGTGCTGGCAGGACTTGTGGCCGAAGGCACCACCACCGTGCACGAGACCCACCACATTGACCGCGGATACGCAGGTTTCGTGGAGGCGCTGTGTGCGGTGGGCGCCCAGGTCACCCGCCTGCCCGACTGAGCAGGTCCAGCGCGCGGTCTCGGTCCTTCTGCCAGACCATCAGCTGTGGTCCTTCTGTGGTGCGCACGAGGTTGACCCGGATACCTGCGTCCAGCAGCATCCGGCGCTGCATCTCCGCGCGCACATAGTCCTGGGCACCGACCACCGGAACCATCAGTCCGTACTCGTCGGGCCGGCCGGCAGTGGGTTCGTCAGCCACCAAAGAGCCGCCGCGGCTGAAGGCCCAGCGCAGCAGCAGCACCATGACGGCCATGACCCCCAGGGCGACCAAAGGACCGAACATGAACGAATACGTGGACCACGCGGGCACTCCTACATTGTGCGCCCCACCCGGGACCCGCGCATCCGCCCGGCGTTAGCCTCGAGCCATGAGAATCGCAGTGGTGGGCGCCGGTTTGATGGGGTCGGGGATCGCGCAGGTATCGGCGGTGGCCGGCCACGACGTGGTTCTGCAGGACGTCGGCGAGGATGCGCTGACCCGCGGTCGCGATGGCATCGCGGCGTCGCTGGCGAAGTTCGCCGAGAAGGGCAAGGTGAGCCAGTCCGACGCGCAAGCCGCCCTTGAGCGGATCGTCACGACCACGGACCTCGATGCGGTCGCCGACGCCGAGGTCGTGGTCGAGGCGGTGTTCGAGAAGATCGAGGTCAAGGCCGAGATCTTCCGTCGGCTTGACGCTGTGTGCGCCCCCGATGCCCTGCTGGCCACCAACACCTCGGCAATCCCGATCACATCCATCGCGGCGGTCACCTCCCGTCCCGAACAGGTGGTCGGCACGCATTTCTTCTCGCCGGTGCCGATGATGAAACTGTGCGAACTCGTGCGCGGGTACAAGACCAGCGATGAGTCGATGCAGCGCGCCCGGGAGTTCGCTGAGGGGATCGGCAAGACCGTGGTTGTGGTCAACCGCGACGTCGCCGGTTTTGTGACGACCAGGTTGATCACCGCGCTGGCGATGGAGGCGATCGCGCTGGTCGAGTCCGGCGTGGCCAGCGCCGAGGATGTCGACATCGCGTGCCGGCTCGGGTTCGGGCACGCCATGGGTCCGCTGGAGACCGCGGACATGACCGGCGTGGACATCATCTTCAACGCCACCTCGAACATCTACGCCGACAGCCAGGACGAGAAGTTCAACCCCCCGGAGATCCTGCGCAGGATGGTTCAGGCCGGCGACCTGGGCCGCAAGTCCGGCAAGGGTTTCTACGACTACTCGTGAGACTCGTGGTGGCCCAGTGCCAGGTGGACTA